>NZ_KV833932.1:38116-79410 GCF_001837725.1 Enterococcus sp. HMSC072F02 | reverse complement strand
AAATCAGATCGATTGATGATTCATGAAGAACTAAAGAAACACGATGAAAGATTAGATACACATGCAGAAAAATTGGTAGAACACACACAACAAATTAAAACTTTATTTAGGGAAACATCTCGATAAAAATAGAAAGAAGATGAATAAAGATGATCTTACCTGATAAATATTATCAAATCATTAAGTGGGCGGTACTTACGGTACTTCCGGCTACATCTGTATTAGTTGCAACACTAGGCAAAGCATATGGATGGAATGGAACAGATATGACAGTGCTGACTATCAATGCAGTAGCAACATTTTTAGGTGTTATCACTGGTGTGTCGGCTTATAATTTGAAAAAATAGGAGGAAACAAATGAAAAAGAAAATGACTATTACTGCGATGAGCCTATTAATGGCTCTTTTTTTATTGCCAATTAATGGGTTTGCCTATACGATTAACAATGAATTTAATTTAGGTGTAAATGAAGGTAGCTCTCAAGTAGCGAATAATCAGTATATTTTACTGCATGAAACAGCTAACGAAACAGCAACAGGACGCAATGAAGCACAGTATATGCAACGTTCATGGACTAGTGCTTACACTGCTTACATTGTGGGAGACGGCGGAATTGTTTACCAAGTTGGACAACTTGGTTATGTGCAGTATGGCGCTGGTTCATATGCTAATGCAAATAGTCCTGTGCAAATCGAGTTACAACACACACATGATAAAGAAACTTTTGAAAAGAACTATAAAGTATACGTTGAATTGGCAAGAGATTCAGCAATAAAATATGGTATTCCATTAACATTGGACACGCCTTATAACCAACCAGGAATCAAATCACATTTATGGGTAACACAAAATATTTGGGGCGATCATACAGATCCTTACGGTTATCTTTCTGAAATGGGTGTAAGTAAAGAAAAACTAGCCTATGATTTGGCTCATGGTTTTACGGATGATAATCCAACTACTTCGGAGGATAAACCAGTCATTGATCCAACTAGAGCAGGTGCTGCAAATTCTACGCTGACAGATGGAACAAATTACGCCCACATTGATCAGTTCGGAGAAATCGAAAACGCAAACTTGCATGTAGCTGGATGGCACATTGCTAATTATAAATACGAGTATATTTTCATTATGGACTACAATACTGGAAAAGAACTAGCTAGAGTAAGAGCTGATGGGATTTATAGACCAGACGTAAAATCAAGCTTATAATACTTTAGGAAATGTTGGCTATCATGTATCTTTCAATATGCGTGATTTCCCTAATAAGAAAGTATACGTCATGATGCGTGCGACAAACGATCCAGAAGGAAATACTAAGGGTGGAGCACAAGATTTTCATGACAAGCGTTGGTATTTAAATATTCCACAACGATAAAAAATTCCCCCCTCTTTGAGGGGCGGTACATAAAAATTTATTATTTAGATTCTATAAACATGTGCAACTTATCTAACAACAAAGTATATATTCTACAGAAGTAAACAAATAGCTTATATTTTAGGATGTACACAAATTGACAAGTATAATAAAACTTTGATAAAATACAAATGTTTTTTTATTTTTATGTGTGATTAGTTAGAACTTACTTAAATCCTATTATAATATTTTTGTTAATGATTTTAATAAAATGATTGGAGAGAAAATGATGGATCAAAAAGCGTTTATCGAATCTATTGATTCTACAATCGATAGATTAAAAAAAGAAATTCGATTTTATAATAGAGTAATTGGTATCGGAAATATTATAAAAATAGTCTTATCAGCTAGTATCCCAATATTAATTGATCAGGCTTCCGAACACAGGTCTTTACTATTGATTGTTTCAATTGCTTCAGCAATAATTACAATTATACAAAGTGGGATGTCTGCATTTAATTATCAAGATAAAGTACAGACTTCGACAGAGTTATTAATGAAAATTGAAAAAGAAAAGTTGTTATATATAACGAAAACATCCCCATATAATAAAACAGATGAAGAAAATTTCCATTTAATCGTTACAACCCTTCAAACTGAATTAAATGATATTATCTCTGATTTTAATCAAGTTAATAACTAAAAATTTATTTAATTAGAAAGTAGTGCAGATAATACTAATTTTACAATTAAGAAAAGAGATAAGACTTTACATTCCTAAAAAAATGTAAAGTCTTATCTCTTTTCTTAATGCTATAAATTCATAATAACATTATGGACAATAAATTTAAAATTTATTCAGACTGTAGACAAACTCCTAAATTTAGAGTGTTGTTTGCAGTCTGACGACTCAAAAATGAGTCGTATAAATCAATTATAGTAATAAGTCATTGATTTCTTTAAATTCTTTATCAAGTTCTTTTTCATCATATTTTTCATATTTATCAGCTTCATGAAGAACTTTTTTAATTTCATGAATAGCCTTTCGTTCAACTAACCATTTTTTTAGGTTATGTTTTTTTTCTGGATTTTCAGATACGTATCAAGTTCGTCTAACTCTTTATCCAGTTTATTGACAACAGAAACAATTTTGTTTACAACTTTTTCTTCTTTGTTTTCTAAATTTGACATTTAACTTCACGTCCTTTTTATTTGATAATTTAAGTATAGAACTTTGATATAGTTTATACAAATAGAAACGCTTCTTCGTGTATTCTGTGATTTTCTTTTGAAATGAGGAAAACTTTGGAGTAAAATGAACGTGGACAGAACAATATTTAGGAGGAATAAACTATGTGTACGTCTATTACTTATGTAACAAGTGATCATTATTTTGGAAGGAACTTTGATTATGAAATATCTTACAATGAAGTAGTCACTGTTACTCCAAGAAATTATAAGTTGAATTTTCGAAAGGTAAATGATTTGGATACTCATTATGCAATGATTGGTATTGCCGCTGGTATAGTTGACTACCCTCTTTATTACGATGCGACAAATGAAAAAGGATTGAGTATGGCTGGGCTAAATTTTTCTGGGTATGCTGATTATAAAGAAATACAAGAAGGGAAAGACAATGTATCTCCTTTTGAATTTATTCCTTGGATTTTAGGACAATGCTCAACAGTAGGAGAAGCTAAAAAATTGTTAAAAAATATCAATTTAGCAAATATAAATTATAGTGATGAACTTCCTTTATCCCCTTTACATTGGCTATTAGCTGATAAAGAAAAATCAATTGTCATTGAAAGTATGAAAGATGGACTTCATATATATGATAACCCTGTGGGCGTTCTTACCAATAATCCTTCATTTGACTATCAATTATTTAATTTAAACAATTATCGTGTCTTATCGAGTGAAACTCCTAAAAATAATTTTTCAAATCAAATAAGTTTGAATGCCTATAGCCGCGGTATGGGAGGGATAGGCTTGCCTGGAGATTTATCCTCAGTATCTCGTTTTGTTAAAGCGACTTTTACGAAGCTGAATTCTGTATCTGGAGATTCAGAGTCAGAAAGTATTAGTCAATTTTTCCATATCTTAGGTTCAGTAGAACAACAAAAAGGTTTGTGTGATGTTGGTGATGGAAAATATGAATATACAATTTATTCTTCTTGTTGCAATGTTGACAAAGGAATCTATTATTATCGAACATATGAAGACAGTCAAATTACTGCAATTGATATGAATAAAGAAGACTTAGATAGTCATAAGTTAATTAGTTATCCAATTATAGAAAAACAACAAATTAAATATATAAATTAGTTAATGTGTTGTGATTGATTATTTAATATAGATATAATACAAAAAGGCAAAGATATTTTCAAAACATTTTTTCTTGATGTGATATCCTTGTCTTTTTTGTAATGTTTTTAACTTATTGCTTTTGCAAAATTTATTTACCTGTTTTCTGGATCAACGATAGTGTATATTATGCTATCCTTGTTTGGATTTTAGGACGTTTAAAGAGGCACTTTTTTACATAACTTAATCCATAGACATAGACCTTTTAAGCATGCTGTGAGATAATAATAAAGAAGAGTTTAAAGCGCACCCCAAACCACTTCCCCATAAGTGTATTACGCTTTAAACTCTTTTATATTTGAATTCACTAAGAAGCATACCATATATTTGAATTTACTAAGAAGCATACCATATATTTGAATTCACTAAGAAGCATACCATATTTTTGAAAAAAAGTGAGAAAAAAGGCTTATAATTAGGATCTAGAGTAATTAATTAGATGTTTATTTTATAGGACTGATACTATAGATTACAAATAGTATAGTATTTCGCAATCTTAAATTATCTTCTTACTATAAATAAGATAATAAAATTTGTATTTGTCCTTTTTAGGTAACTTATTTTAATCTATATACCTTTCTGGATCAACGAAAGTATACTTTATATAGTCATAACGCCGATGATCGCTTCGTGCGTCTGGCACGTCAGTCACGATATCAAACAAAAAGTATACATCCTTCTTCATTCTAGTTTTCGCAGCAGGAATTTTGAAATAGTTCTTATTAGAATAGTAGAGATTGATTAATAAGCTATCTTCGATTGCTAAAAAGAAAACTTCTGAATCCCATACTTTGTGAAAGTCTTTAATGAATTTGTTCGAAGGATCAAATTTAAACCATAATTGTGTTTTTCCTTCCATTAACATATAAAGTTCACCTCAAAAAGAGTATACGAACAAACGTTCTTATTGTAAACCCTAAAATAGATTTTCCTGAATATGTATTGACAATATATAAACGATAATATGCATTTCTTCTTATAAAAAGACCCCAGCAATTAAATTTGGTTGAGGTCTTTTTTCGTTCTTCTATTAATTTTTCTAACTCCTGTTTCAATATACATATAAAAAAGTAAAAATAATAGAAAAACTAGTGATAGCTTTGGTGATAGTGATATTAAAAATCAGAAAAGATAGAAAAAACAAGAGATAGATAAAATGCTGATATTTCGGCGTTTTCTAACGGTATAAAAGAGAAAAAAAGTAATAAATGTATATATGATACAAGAAAAACATGTTCGCACTTCTAGGCAAACCAGGCTTTGAAGACCTTGCCAAAGAATTGAACGAACGCCTGTAAGATAAGGGTTTTTCACTAGATTTAAATAATTAGTGATAGAAACATGCTGACTTTAAAATGAAAGCTGGTACCCATTTAGGTACTTAACACATATCGGCACCATTTATTCGGAAAAAGGGGGCTGTGACAAGAATTTTGTCCCAGCCTCTTGTTTGTATGGGAATCGATTCATTGCCTTGTTCTTTAGTTAAGGACTTGAAGAACAGGAAAGTGACTTCGAAGACCAATTCTATTTTTTTCTAAAATCAGTAAGTAAAAAAGCACTCACTTCGAGTGCTTTTTTGCGATATTTTCTTAGTGTTAAGATAGCCCTAATTTGTCTTTTACAGATGAAGGTACTTTATCGCTAGTGATTACTTTTTTCTCTATAATTCGCTTTTCGCTTGCTTTCAACTGCAAGATTGTTCCTTCGGGATAAGCAGAACCATTAGCAGAGTCGCCAGAAGTAATGACATCAAAATCCAATTGTCTTTTTTCACCGTTTTCAGCGTACGCATCTACGTTATATTTAAACCCTTTTCCAATTACTTCTCCATTATCTGCTTTAATATCAGTTTCTGCAGGCATCGGTGCTTTGATTACTGCATAATAATCTTTTCCTACATAAGTAGACTGATAGTAGTCCCAGCCTTTCCAACCTATAAAAGCAATCAATACGATAACGATTAACCCTAAAATTTTTTTCATGAAAATTCTCCTTTTTTATTTTTATTCTATAGAATATTATACAAATCATAACAAAATATCATCATCGAAACAGCTAACAAAATTGTCATAAAAAGCGACGATAATTGATATTAAAACTATATTTTTGTTTAGGTCAAGAACAAATGACAGATATAATGACCAAATGTATGTAAAAAATATAAAAAGACGTCTGTCGCGGATCACCGTTACAAACGTCTTCTATTGATTTTCCGAGATCTCATCAGTCGCCATTTGGAATGGGTCACTCCCTATCTAGATTCATTTAATGCTCGGACTGCTTGTTCAATTGTAATACCAAACGCAACGTTATTTTCGTTTTGTGCATCAATCGCCATAAAACGGTTAGAAGTTGTATCAAAGGCTACGCGGTATTGCATATTTGTTTTTGTAAACGTCATAAAATTCATCTCCTTTGTAATGTAATTCAGTTCTTGAAAGTTTCCTTTAAACTTTCGAACCTATAACAAGTTTAGCATCGTCCGTTTTTTCATGCAATTAAAAAGCATTTATCACTTTTCTTATTTATTTTTTCTTAAATCAATCAGCTGTTTTCTTTCAAGCCAATAAGTAGCCCAACCATCAACGTTACAAAGACTATTGCTTGGATATAAATCATATACTCACCCCTTGTAAATAATTTAGCAGGATAATGAAAAGAACACACGAACAACATAGGAATATAAACAAACGTTTTTGTCACAACATCTAGAATTATGATAAGAAAATAGTTATCTAAAAAGTAAAAAATAAATCAAATAAAAATAAAAAAATGAAATAAAACGTTTTCAATTGAAGGAAGATTTGTTATTATAAAATAAAGAAAAACAAAGAAAAGAGGGAATGAAATGGTAAAAGCAGAAGTAGGAAGATCTTATATATGCAAACCGATTGGCGTATCTCACGAACTAATTGGCTGTATTGAACGTACATATAACAACACGGCTGTCGTGTATGTTGAAAGTTATGACCAACGAGACTATCCAATCATTTATGAAAGCAAGTACCGCATGCTCGTAAAATTCTGTGATATTAGTACACCTGCTGAATTGGTTTCTTAAACAGTATTTTTGAGAATTCGCAAGAACTCCCTTATAATATAAATAAAGACAGAAGGGAGCGAGAAGATATGCCTAAAAGAAAAAGTTCAGGGAAAATGGGAATTATTCTTGCAGTGATCTCTGCAATTCCTGCTATTTTAGCTATTGTTCGTGCGATGAAGGAATCAAGAGATAATTAAGGACACGTTATGAATGTCAAACAAAAAACGCATATACCTGCGGTAACAGGTTATGCGTTTTTTGTTGTATAAAAACTTATTTCATTAACGATTTTTGATTAGCCAACACCCAAAACAAAATTTAGTAGCTTGTCTGAATAAGTGATTTCTTCATCTGTTTGTTTCACACTTTCATTTAGTAGTCCCATCTCATCGGTTATGATACCATCCACACCATAAAACATCATGCGACTCATAGCATCTGAATCGTTGATCGTCCATACATATACTTTTTTTCCATCTTGATGGGCAGAATTAATGAAGTTACGATTGATCGTACTATACTCCATTGTCAAAAAATCAGCAGGCGTTACGGGAGGCCCAACGATATTGAAAGGCAAGATATAGCCCACATAAAAGTTTGGTTCTGCTTCTTTTAAATCAGAAACAGTTTGGTACGTCAAACTTTGCAAAATATGATGATTCTCTAAAATCGCTTTGCGGTATTTCTGAACAAATCGTTCGACCAGGTCATCTGAATCTTTTTTAGAGGTCTTAATCTCAATAAGTAATTTTTGGTTCAATTCATGCGCTTTTTCTAAATAAGAATCAAAAGAACACACAGGGGCTTGGAACCCATTTTCAGTAACCGTAAGATTTGTCAATTCTTTCAACGTCAAATCCTGTGGTGTTCGATTTACCCCAGTTAAGTGACGAAGATTTGCATCATGCATCACTACGAAACGGCCATCTTTTGTTTCCTGCACATCCATCTCTATATAATTAGGATGATAGTCTCTGCTTGTTTTTTCAAGTGCTTCTAAAGTATTTTGCGCCCCATTTTGCGTACTTACACCTCTGTGAGATACAGTCACTAGTTTTGTCTGAACTGCCGAAGTCAGATAATCCATATTGTAAAGACAAACGCCAATACCGAAAAAAACTGCAAAAAGGGTCAAACCAGTGTTTTTCAGCGCAGATAAATGCACGTTGGACGTTTGAGGCGTAAACCACTTGGGAATCTCTGGTAAGAAACCTTCGTCATCCATGAAATCAACGATGATATAAAAAATTCCTACAGTAGACATCACGATATTGAATAATAAAATTCCTTGTAAAAGCGTCATCGCAAATACAGCGCTGATCAATGCGTAATTCGGGAAAAATTCTTCAACAACACTTTGTGCCAAAATAACAACGATATATCCCAAAGAAGAAAGAAGTAAAATCGTACCGCCAATCACGATAAATTGCCCCGTGATAGCAAAAAGACGTGATTTGGTCAGCAACCAGCTTTCTCGAATGGATGCTCGAAAAGGTCGATCTCGTAAAATCATTTCAGGTAAAGCGAAAATCAGCCGAATCCCAATATAGCCAAGAAAAATGTAAACGAGTAAAAAGGAACTGACGACGATCCAACGGTTAGCAAAAATAAAATCCATGATAAAAGCAGGGATTTTTATTTTTGACAGTAGATCAGAATTGAAACTTAACCCGCTGATCGGTAGAATCAATAAAAAATAAGCAAGAAAAAACAGAAAAGTAATAGGTCTCACTTTCTTCAGTTGAAGTATCGTCAAGTGCAAGAGCTGCTTTAAAGAAACGGGTTCTTTCTTTTTAATAAAGAAGACACTCATCAAAAGAAATGCAAATTCGAAATAAACCAATAGTAAAATCGTCAATAAAACGGCGATTAACGACAGCAGAACTCCAGGATGCTGAGAGAAAATCAAAGGAATATTGTCATAAGACAAATAGTCAATTGCTCCTCGGTGCAAAATAAAACGAGTCGTACTGCTCAATAAGGGTAAACAAATAAATAAAATAAAGCCATGCATCAGCAAGACATCACGGAAATAAGCTTGTGTTCCTTTCAAAAAATCCCACGCGTTGCCTAAGCTACGTTTCAAATAATTCATCCTATCACCTACTTTCACATTGTAGCGCAAATCCAATGAAAAAGGAAAGGGTGCAATGTATCTTGCAGATCCTTTCCCAGAATTAACATTGGTAATCAATCAATAACTGATTTTGCAAAATAAATATTAACCAAGAAGACCACTTAGATATTGTCCTCCATAAATCAAAGCCATACTGTATAAGAAAATCGATAGTGGTTTAGCTATCAAAATAATCAGTGTATATCGTTTCATTGAAATGTTTGTCAATCCAGCCATCAAACATAACGCATCGTCCGGAGCAACAGGAAGAAAAATAGCTAGAGCAAACAGCTTCTCAAAGCGGTTTTGATTGTCTAACCAGCCAATATATTTGTTATAGGTCTTATCGCTGATCATGGAAAGAATGAATGGTTTTCCGTAACGTCGTCCTAGAAGAAAGATAATAATCGAACCAATACAGATTCCAACATAATTGTAAATAAAGCCAGCATAAGGACCAAATATCAGAACACCCGCTGCAGTGCTGATTCCTCCAGGAATGATTGGAATAACCACTTGCAAGATTTGGATGAAGATAAAAATGACCGGACCTAAAATGATCGAATCACCTACTAATCCTCTTAAAGCATTCAAATCTTTGAAAACACCTAAATTAATAAAATAAATCGTCAGCGCGATCGATAGACCTAATCCAATAATGGAAATGAAGTTTATCAGTTTTCGAGAGGCAGCAATATTCATTATTCATCAACTCCTTAGAGGTTCTTTGGTATCTATACTTTACTAGAAAAGCAACTGTCTGCGCCACTTTTTAAGATGACAGAAAACAAACAATTTTGTAAGTTCATCATACGTTCATTGTAAGTATAAAAGAATAATCTCAAAAAAACATCCAACTAAAGACTTATTTAATATCTTGTTTTTTCAAAAATAGAAAAAAGATAGAAAACGTTAACAATTATGCTTGGAAAGCATACTGATGGAGTAAACTAAGCATTGGACAGGTTAAAAAATAGGGCTTAAAATAAAATGCGAAGAAACAATAGATAATGATGTTATTTAAGAACAGTGTTTGAATCACCTAGCAATCACGAACGGAGGAAGTAAAAAAATGGCAGAAAAACAAACCGCAGGAAGAGATCAATTGGGGGAGTTTGCACCAAAATTTGCAGAATTGAATGACGATGTTTTATTTGGAGAAGTATGGTCAAGAGAAGAATTATCTCCTCATCAGCGTAGTATCATCACCCTATCTGCTTTGATCTCAGAAGGGAATTTTGAACAATTGCCGGCTCATCTGAAAATTGGCAAGCAAAATGGCATTACTAGTGAAGAAATAGCAGAAATCATTACCCATTTAGCTTTTTATGTAGGGTGGCCAAAAGCTTGGTCGGCTTTTAGTTTAGCAAAAGAAATCTATCTAGAAGAAAATAGTGAAGATAAGAAAGAGGCATAAATGATGACAAAACACGAAGAAATACAAAAAGGCGTGATTTTTCCAGCAGGTGAAAAAAACGAAGCTTACGCTCAAGTATTTACCGGGCAAAGCTATCTGAATATGTTAGTAAACGATCCCGAAATTTCTGTTGGTGTAGGTAATGTAACTTTTGAACCAGGCTGTCGCAATCACTGGCATGTCCATACAGACGGTTATCAAATCTTACTTGTGACCGGAGGAGAAGGCTGGTATCAGGAAGAAGGAAAGCCAGCAAGACGATTAATGGCTGGAGATGTCGTCGTAACGCACAAAGGGATCAAACATTGGCATGGTGCGACAAAAGACAGTTGGTTTGAACATTTGGCGATCACTGCTGGTAATTCAGAGTTTTTAGAACCTGTAACAGATAAATTATACGAAGGATTGGAAAATCAATAATATCAAGCTTAGAACAGCTCCTAAAAGTAGATTTTTAATCGAACTTTCAGGAGCTGTTTTAGGTGGATGAAGCTGTTTTGTAGAATAGGCTAATAATAAGGGCGAGGAGAAGCACGCCGAAAAATTTTGATATTGATAATCGGCTGGGCATACATGATTTCCACATCGTCAATCAAACTACCTAGCAGATGATAATCTTCCCGATCATGTCGAGGATTACCTAATAGCTCCTGATAGTAGATTTCCATGCTAGGGTCTCGAGGATTGTTCAGCAAATCAGCAAGTACATCTAGATCTTCTGGCTGAGATTCTGTTGTGCCCTGTATTTCTATGAAAAGTCCCTCCTCAGCAAATTCTACGCCAATACGTATTTCAGTTATTTCGTGGGAATATAGATAAGTAAGAAGCTCATCGATGATTCTTTTTGATAATTCTTTTTCCAAGTGTCTTTTTTTCCTTTCTGACAGCAGTAAAGTTATCTAGTATCGGTACAAGGATACCTGCAACGAATCCAGTTGAAAAACCACTGTTATATAAATTGAGTCCTCCGTGCAAAGTGCTGACGTTATGGACAAGAGCAATATGTAACATACCAGCTATTACACCGTAAAAACTGCCGTAAAAACCGCTTATGGGCGCGAGGCCTGTTCCAAACACAGCGGCAACGAGCATGCCGGTGCTGGTGATCTCATGAAACGTCCCAAACAAAGAAGCAAGAAAAATTCCGACTAGTATCGGAAAACTGTTTTTTAAATGACAACCAAAAGCACTGAAACCAACCGCAGATAAAATAGCACCGATGACAGGACCATTTAACTTACCACCAACCAGCAAAACATAAGAAGAAAGCATTAGACCAACTAGCCCCATGTTGATCAAAGTAGCACCGATACCAGAATTAGCAATGAAATCAGTTGTCAGTTTACCAGATGAATCGAAAATCTCTCGAATACCCGAAAGTCGAAAGGAATTATAATAGAAACCAAAACCGACTGTCAGCAAAAAAAAGCCGAAAATGATCCAGACGAGAGGGGAATGGTATTCATTGGAAACCAATGTATTCTCGACGATTGAGTAGCTGAACAATCGCAAAACAGCAGTAAAAGCCATGGCAATCAAGCCTGAGGTAAATCCAATATTATAAAGCGTGAACCCGCGTTGGAAAACTAAAGTTTGAGCAGCTAACGGCGGAAGAAGAAGACCAATTGCTATACCAGCCAAATTTCCCAGTAGAATTCCTACTAGCAAAGGAAAGCGCATACCAAAAGTAATGTAACTAACGACCGGCGACAATGCGCTGCCGAACAGGCCTATCATAATATACTGAGAAAAAGGTTTATTGACAAATACAGCATACAGGTATACACCTAAAATGATCGAGATTGAATTATAAAGGTTTTTGCCAAAAAAAGAAAAACGGGTAACTGTTAAAATCGAAGCGAATAAGGGGCCATTTAAAATCACCTTTTGCCGGTAAGCCACAAGCACAGAAAGTAAGGTCAAGATCCCAACGTTTATAAACGCGCTTCCAAAACCACCCAAAGCAAAATAATCTGTCAGAAGATTGCTTGGCGAGAATAGTCAGTAGACCACTCCAATTAGCGGCAGGTGTACCAGAAACTAAGCCAATAAAAAGAAAAAAAGCACCTGTAAAACTAAGATAAAAATATTTTCTTTTCTGTGAAACGATTCTTTTTTGAGGATGAATATAAATAACGTCAGTTTCGTTTTCCATTACACACCTTCTTTTTCGTTTTCTTTAACTATAACTTGAAATGAAAGATTTGGTCAACTATCATTTAGGTTAAAACTAAAAATGTAAGGGAACCCAGTGAATTTAACCAAATTTTTTTAATTTTGCAAAAAAAGTTAAAGAAGACTGATAAAAAAATTTAAAATATAACGTTTTGAGTAAAATGTTTGCAAAAAATACTAAAAATAGGGTACAATAAAACAACATATACTGCAGTAAAGAAGTGGGGGAGTTTTAATGAGAAGAAAAGTCTATACCAAGGATCAAATTCTAAAAGCTGCTTATGATGTTGTTGCAAAGGAAGGGTTTAAAGGATTTACTGCGAGAAACATTGCGAAAAAGATGGGGATTTCGACTCAGCCAATTTATCTGGAATTCAAAAACATGGAAGATTTGAAAAATACATTATTGGATTCGATCTTTGAACAACTAAAAGAAGATGTTTTCCCTATTGAGCGTACGGGTGATAAAATCATTGATCTCGGTTTGAACTATATCTACTTTGCAAAGAAACATCATAGTCTTTACATGGCATTGTACATTGATGAACATGGGGACGGAAAGAAAATACATGATTTTTCTTACAACTATTTCCGTGAAATAGTTAAAGAAGATGAAAGATACAATCAATTATCGGATGATTATATCGATGCCTTGCATACTGGTACATGGGTAGCGGTGACTGGCTTAGCATCATTGATGTCATCAAACATCATGCATCCAACAGAAGAACAAATCATCGCACTGATCAAACGGACAATTGACTCGATTTTAGCACTAGATAATCCTGAAACAATCAGATAGTGTTCTATCATGATGAATTTGATCGGTAAGTCCGTTGGCTGTAAACTGTCAATGGACTTTTTTTGTAAAAAAACGGTTTCTGTTATTTATCTGTTAGAAATAGGCTTGACATTTCGTGGGAAAAGTTTAAAAATAGTACTTGCGGAAGGTTGGCAGAGTGGTAATGCACCGGACTCGAAATCCGGCGAGCCGCAGTAATGTGGTGCACGGGTTCAAATCCCGTACCTTCCTTATATATCCATGTTTAGACACGATTTCGGTCGTGTCTTTTTGTTTGGAGGCTATTTTTTGAACAGCATCCACTAATATTTTTTTAACACGAAGAGAATAAGATAGCCTCAAAAAAGAAAACATGGTAAATTAGATATCGGGACTTTATTTTCTGTAAAAACAGAAACTTTCATCTTTTGTTTTCACGTGACGAAACTGTAAGAGAGAAAATATTCGTCCGCTATTTATTCTATGTTAAGATGCATATGGATGAAATAAACAGTAATTTTATATTAGGATGTGAAAGTTAAATGTGCGGTATTGTAGGTTTTGTTAACGACAAGGACAACAAAAAAACAATTATTAATACAATGATGGATCGAATCGTTCACCGTGGACCTAATAGTTCAGGGGAATATATCGATAAACACGTTGCTTTAGGATTTAGAAGATTAAGTATTATTGACTTAGAGGGCGGTACTCAGCCTATTTACAATGAAGATCGAACAAAGATCATTATTTTTAATGGCGAAATCTATAATTATCAGCCTTTGAGAGAAGAATTGATTACAGCTGGTCACGTTTTTCAAACACATGCAGATACAGAAGTCCTTTTGCATGGTTACGAAGAATGGGGAACAGAATTATTGCAAAAAATCCGCGGAATGTTTGCTTTTGCTATTTGGGATAATGAAAAAAATGAGTTATTCGGTGCGAGAGACCATTTTGGGATCAAACCATACTATTATGCAGAAATGAACGGAACATTTATGTTTGGTTCAGAAATCAAAAGTTTTTTGCCTCATCCTGATTTTAATAAAGAATTGAATAAAGAAGCATTGAAACCTTATATGACTTTCCAATATTCTCCATTGAACGGTGAAACCTTCTTCAAAGGTGTCTATCGTTTGCCTGAAGGTCATTATTATACGTATAAAGACGGAAAACTGGACATTCAACAATATTGGGATGCAGATTTTGAAACAAAAGAAACGCATTCCCGACAAGAATGGATCGAAAAAATCGACGAAACTGTTCAAGCTTCTATTGAAGCACACACAATCAGCGATGTAGAAGTTGGTTCTTTCTTATCCAGCGGGGTCGATTCCAGTTATGTAACCTCTGTATTGAAACCAGATCATTCTTTCTCAATTGGGTTTGATGATAAAACCTATAATGAAGCGATTGAAGCCAGAAAACTAACAGAATTGTTGGACTTAGACAATACGGCAGCTGTAATCGACGGAGACATGTCTTTTAAAGCATTCCCATTGATCCAGTATCACTTAGATGAACCAGACTCAAATCCTTCTTGTGTGCCGTTGTACTTTTTAGCAAATCTCGCTTCACAAAGTGTACGGGTGGTTCAATCAGGAGAAGGGGCAGATGAACTATTTGCGGGATACCAAACGTATGGATTCCACACGAATTCAAAATTTATCCGTGTGATTGCGCAAGGACTGAAAAAATTGCCAAAAGGGACACGCTATAATTTAGGACGTAAAATCGGAAAAATGAAAAATTTCCATGGACGTATCCATTTATATGAATCACTTGCGCCAGCAAAAGAATATTTTATCGGGCATGCTCGAGTGTTCGAAGAATCAGAAGCATCAGAAGTGTTGACGCCAAAATATCAAACAGCGCCATCTGTGAATGAGATCATGACTGTTCATTACGAGAAAACAGAAGGAATCAAAGATGAAGTCAATAAGATGCAATACGTCGATCTTCATCAATGGATGCCAAAAGATATTTTGTTGAAGGCAGATAAACTTTCTATGGCTAGTTCTCTAGAAGTTCGAGTACCTTTACTGGATATCGAAGTCATGAAATTGGCTCAACAAATACCAAGTAAGTTCTTATTGAATCAAAACAACACAAAAGATATTTTCAGACAAGCTGCGAACAAACATCTTCCAGAAGAGTGGTCGAATCGTGTGAAATTAGGATTCCCTGTGCCAATCAAAGCTTGGTTGAAAGAAGAACACGGCTACGAACAAGTCAAAGCACTATTCGAAGCAGATTTTGCAAAAGAATTTTTTGATCAAGAAAAAATTATGAAGTTGCTAGATGACCATCACGAAGGACGTAAAGAAGAACAACGTAAAATCTGGACGATCTTCAGTTTCTTGACATGGTATAAAGTTTACTTTGTCGATGAAACGATTCCGCAAGCAGAAGCAATCGACTATGTGACTGTTTGATAAAAAAAGAAACAACAATATGAGAAGAAGCATAGAAGCATGTGAGATGATCTCCTTGTTTCTATGCTTCTTTTTAAGCGCTTAGTAACTGATTTCTTTTTCTTTTGTCCCATCTTTTTTATAAATGATCAAAGTTGATTGTTTGTTTTGAGCTACTTGCTTTCCTTTTTCGATTGCTTCTTTTTTTGTATCAAAATGGTTGCTTGCCTTTTTTGCCCCTTTAGATTTCACGATCCATTGTTTTTCCTCATATTCTACGATCACATCTGAATCAAGCAGTTTTCCGGCACGAGGATTCGTATCGTGTTCATCCGTCTTGCTTGGATTTTTTTCTTTTTCGAAGGTTCGTTTTTCTGATTCACTAGCATCTTCATCCCATTTTTTTGCTTGATCAATGGCAATTGGGATCGCACGGCTATCAGGGTACCCTTCATCCAACAGTGCATTTGCGATGTCGATTGCTTTTTTTCTTGTCAGTTTATCTAAGTTTTTCATTGATGCAGGAAAGTCCTTCATGTTCCATGGCATATTAGTATCCCCCTTTATTAAAAAACATAATCTATATAAACAAGTGTAAGGGTATTTATACAAAAAGGAAAAGATTTTGTTTGAGAAGTAAAACCGTTGTATTTATCGTCAAGTAGTTTTACTTAACAAAATCGTGAAAAACACTAGCAATCTAGAAAAAATCATGGTAAGATAATCAAGTCTGAGAGTCATCTTAGAGGATTCTTGTAAAAATGGGAGGGAAAAACATGCGCGTAAACATCACTTTAGAGTGTACTTCTTGTAAAGAACGTAACTACCTAACAAGCAAAAACAAACGTAACAATCCTGATCGTTTGGAAAAACAAAAATATTGCCCACGCGAACGCAAAGTTACTTTGCACCGTGAAACAAAATAATGTTTTTAAAGTTCTCAATTCCTTGCTGGTCAAAGAATTGAGACTTTTTTTATCTCAAACCATCTAAAATCATAAGGAGCGGATGATATGTTTATTTCAATGTGGGCACAAGATAGGAATGGTCTGATCGGCAAAAATGGATTGCTACCGTGGCGATTGCCAAATGACATGCGTTTTTTTCGTGAACATACAATGGATCGAATCTTAGTGATGGGAAGAAAGACCTATGAAGGAATGGGCGATCTCTCACTTCCTTATCGCCATATCATCGTGTTGACAACGCAACCGAACTTTCGCACGAAAGAAAATGCAGAAGTGATGCATTCAATCGATGAACTTTTGGCGTATAGTCAAACAATCTCAGAAGATATCTATGTTTCGGGTGGCAGTCGGATTTTTCAAGAACTTCTTCCTTACACCGGTCGAATCTGGCGGACATTGATTGATAGCACGTTTGAAGGAGATACGTATATTGGGGATATCGATTTTTCAGACTTCGCTCTTATAGAGGAATACGAGGGAATAACGGATCAGGAAAATTTATATGCCCATCGTTTTCAAAAATGGGAAAGAGTAAGAAATAAGGTTGTTTCAAAAGAAGAATAATATCCGGGTATTTAGTTTTTAATAATAAAAAAGCATCTCGCGAATGAACGTGAAGATGCTTTTTTAGTTAAAATCAGTTTAGCTTTTCTTTGATATCATTGACCATTTCCTGACTGGCAATAGGTCCATTATATAGCCAGCTAGATTCAGGGCCGAATTGCAGTACGTGATTGTCCTTCACTGCTTTGAGATTTTTCCAGCTTGGTTCATTGAACATAGCAGCATCTTTATCACTGTTTACAAGAATGATGTAATCAGCATCTAATTCAGCTAGTTTTTCCGAAGAAACAGCAGACCAGTCAGAAGTGGCTTCTTTGGACACTTCTTCTACTAAATCAGGCACACCAAATTTTAGATCGTCATATACGATTCTACCGCTTGACCGATTTTTGCTGACCATGAAGGCGGAGTTATTGGTCACCCATAACACTGCAGCTGTCTTGTTCTCAATTTTATCTGCTAATTCTTCGCGAGTGCTCTCGACGGATTTTTGATAATCGGAAATGACTTTTTCCGCTTCTTTTTCTTTTGCCAAAGCCTTGCCGACATCTTTTAGTTGTTCTTCCCATGTGACGTCTGTTCCATTTTTTACGACATAAGTTGGTGCGATTTTACTATATTGCTCGTATTTTCCACCTTCGACAGTAGCGGAAGAAGAAATCAACAGCAAGTCAGGTTCGAAGCTTAATACTTTCTCGTAAGGAAGATCATAAGAAATAGTTGGAACATCTTTCAAATCATCTTGCAGATAATCTTGGATAGAACCACTGCCCACTGTCCATTGGGCGATAGGTTTTTCTCCTAGGGAAATCAGATAGTCTTCTAAGTAACTGCCGATGATTCGTTTAGGTGCGTTTGGAATGTCGACTTTATGTCCAAGCGTATCTGTGACTGTATGCGTGCTGGTGGATGAAGTCGTCGAATTGGTAGTTGTAGCTGTTTCTTTATCTGAAGAGGGGGAGCAAGCGCTCAATACTCCAGCCAGCAGCAACATGCTAGATAAGGTGAATACTTTTGTTTTTAAGTTCATTTCTTTCCTCCTGACATAATTGAGAATCTTTCTCATTGGTTATTATTCCTGATATTTCGAATGCTGTCAACCGCTTCATTTAGCTATAGATATGAAAGTAGCGCTTGACGAAATAGTGAAACAGCGTCATAATTGAGAATGATTTTCAGCGAAAGGGTGGGTGAAATGACGAGACTAAGGGCAGCTGATATTGCAGCCGGCTACGAAAATAAAAAAATTATTGAAAACATGTCTGTTACGATTCCTGAAGGGAAAATCACGAGCTTGATCGGGCCAAACGGAAGTGGAAAATCTACTTTATTGAAAAGCTTTACCCGTATACTACCTGTGAAATCAGGAAAGATCATTGTCAATGACTCTGATATATCTACATACAGTTCAAAAGAACTTGCAAAAAAAATTGCTTTATTAGCACAAACTAGTGAACATCCTATAGGTATGACAGTAGAAGAAGTAGTATCTTACGGACGATATCCCTATCAAAAACTGTTTAGTGGTATGGATGCACAAGATCATGAAGCAATCGAGTGGGCTTTGGATGCAACAGGTTTGTCTGGATATCGCACTCGAGATATCGCAACGTTGTCTGGTGGACAAACCCAGCGTGTCTGGATCGCTATGGCACTTGCTCAGGAAACAGATATCTTGATCTTGGACGAGCCGACGACGTTTTTAGATCCGTCACACCAATTAGAGATCCTACAGTTATTGTCTCAAATCAATCAAATAAAACAAACAACGATCTTGATGTCGATCCATGATATTAATCTTGCTTCACGTTTTTCTGATTATTTACTAGGCATGAAAGACGGTGA
Source organism: Enterococcus sp. HMSC072F02 (assembly GCF_001837725.1). Taxonomy (NCBI): domain Bacteria; kingdom Bacillati; phylum Bacillota; class Bacilli; order Lactobacillales; family Enterococcaceae; genus Enterococcus; species Enterococcus sp. HMSC072F02. Next base: position 60,357 of record NZ_KV833932.1, on the reverse strand, counting down.
ATTGATTACGGAAGGTACACCTGAAGAAGTGATCACAAAAGAGTGTATGAAAAAAATATTTGAGATTGATGCAACGATTGTCACACTACCAAAAACGAATAAACCAGTTTTTCTGACGTATGATCTGTTGCCAAAAGAGCAGGAGGATCAATTATGAAGGCTAGGAAAAAAAACAAACTCTTGCTTTTGATCTGTTTTGTTCTTTTGATCATTTTTTTTATTGCTCTTTCAAATGGCGCAGCGAGTGTGGGAAAAACAGCCTTTTGGCAGGCTTTGGTTGATTTTGATGGATCAAAACAAAGTCATCAAATCATAAGAAACATTCGCTTGCCTCGGGTCGCAGGGGCATTTCTCGTAGGGAGTTGTTTTGCATTGAGCAGTGCATTGATGCAAGGTGTGACAAGAAATCCGTTAGCAGATTCAGGTTTACTAGGAATCAACGCTGGTGCTTCGTTGGCAATGGCTCTTAGTTTTGCTTTTTGGCCCAAAGCTTCTGGGTTTTCTGTGTTTCTGGTGTCATTGGCAGGTTCTTTTGCTGTGACTTTGCTCGTATTTGGCTTTTTGCAGTTTTCGAAAATGGGCATGAATCCTTTACAGCTGATTTTAGCTGGCGTAGCTATTAGTTCTTTTTTTACTGCAATCAGTCAAGCACTTACCCAATTTTTTAATCTACAGCAGGATCTTGCCTTTTGGTTTGTAGGTGGAGCTGCCAATATCACATGGAAACAGTTAACAGTGTTGTTCCCTGTATATGTGCTTGCTGTCTTGGTTTCTTTTTCATTAGGAAAAGCGATATCCTTGATTAGTTTGAGTGAAACTCATGCATTAGCTCTTGGAGGTCGTCCTAAACGAACACGGTTGATTGTTTTCTGTCTAGTTGCAGTGTTAGCAGCCATTGCCGTTTCGTTAGTCGGACCTGTTTCATTTATTGGGCTGTTGGTTCCGCCGATTGTTCGCGGAATGGTTGGGACAGACTATCGTTATGTCCTACCTGTCTCTTTTTTAGTTGGAGGCGGACTGGTCATGTTGGCGGATCTTGTAGCAAGGATGATCAATCCACCTTTTGAAACACCTTTTGGATTAGTCATTGCATTGATTGGCGTTCCGTTTTTACTGATACAAGTAAGGAGGGAACGACGGTGAAAAGAATATATTGGACGTTGTATTTCTTGCTTTTTCTACTTATCGTCTTGTCTGTAGGTAGTTTGATGATTGGCACGCCTTTTATTTATCTTGATCAGCTTTTTGACACGTTCATAGGGAAAGGCTCCTCTTCTTTGGCGCTGATTGTTGGAGAGTTTCGAGTTCCCCGATTACTGATCAGTTTATTAGCAGGAGCTTGTCTTGGCGTTTCTGGCTATATCTTGCAAGGAGTGACGAGAAATGAATTGGCAGATTCTAGCATATTGGGGATTAATGCGGGAGCTGGATTTCTAGTGATGCTTTATTTAGGTTTCTTTTCACAATATTCTCTGCCGTTTCTGTTGCTAGTTGTAGCCTTTATAGGTGGTATTCTCGCTGCTTGCTGTGTGTATCTTGCGGCCTATGATCGAAATGGATTTTTAGGGATGAATCGTATCTTATTGTCTGGTATTGCCGTTAATGCTGGTCTTTCTGCATTAACGTTGTTGTGCACCATCCAATTGTCAAAGGAAAATTATGGATTTGTCAATGCATGGTTGGCGGGATCGATTTGGGGTGCGAGCTGGTCCTATGTTTGGGCGCTTCTTCCATGGGCGATTATCTTGATTCCGCTAGGAGGATTTTATGCGCAACGGATTGGCTTGCTATCATTTGGCCAAGAAAGCGCGCAAGGATTAGGGCTAAATGTGAATAAAAGTCAAAAAATCCTTTTGTTGTTAGCTGTTGCTTTAGCAAGCGGTAGCGTAGCGGTGACAGGGAGTTTATCCTTTGTAGGACTACTGGCTCCTCATGCTGCGAAGCTAGTCGTACGTAAAGAAAATCATTGGACCTTTATTTTGAGCAGTTTGTTCGGTTCCGTTTTTGTACTTAGCGCAGATATTGTTGCACGAGTGATTCTACCAAGTGGGGAAATACCGACAGGGATTTTGATCGCCTTTTTTGGTGCGCCATATTTTCTGTATGTATTGTTTATCAGACAAAAACACGTGCTGAGCAGTTGAAGTTCATTAAAAGGCAAGAAGGCCAATCATTGTTAGGTCTTCTTTTTCTTTTATTTATACATTTATTTGAAAGTTCGATTGCTATTTTTCTTTTTTTCCTATACCATTTTATGAGAGAAGGAAAGGTGATTTTTTGGAGCAAATGAAAGAAAAATTACGCCGGCAAGGAATTGAAAAGCTGAAAAATCTGGCCAAAAGCGGCAAGAAAAAGGGCAAAGAACAGCGAATCTATGAACAGCTATTCGCAAGCGAGTACTGGAAGTCGGCACAAGTGATAGGGACGACTTTGTCAAATGAAATTGAGCTGGATACACAGCCGATTATCCAACGGGCGAAAAAAGAACAAAAGAAAATAGTTGTTCCTAAAACTTTACCAAAACGACAGATGGCGTTTTATGAAATGGATGAACACACCATTTTTGAACGTTCGAGTTTTGGCGTTCTTGAGCCACAATCAGAGAAGCTTTATTTGCCGGAAATGATCGACCTCCTCATTGTACCAGGGATTATCTACAATAGAGCCGGTTATCGTATTGGTTTTGGCGGTGGTTATTACGACCGGTATTTAAAAAATTTCCATCGAAAAACATGCAGCCTCGTTTTTCGAGAACAATTGAATGAACAATGGCAACCGGAGAGTTTTGATCAGAAGATCCAACAATTATTTATTGACTAAAATGAAATAGGAGGTTTTCATGAATTATCAACAGCAAATAAAAATGCGTGCATGGTTGAGGCGACCGTTATGGACCTATGTTTTTTTGGGGATACAGACAATATTCTTCATTATAATGGAGTTGTTTCCGCGTCTTGAAATTCCTTATTATACTGGAATGTATGGTCCTTATCTTGTTCACTTCAATGAATGGTGGCGCTTAGTGACACCAATCTTCATCCATTTTGGAGTGATGCATTTCGTCATGAACTCACTGATATTGTATTTTATGGGGCAACAAATCGAGGCAATATACGGTCACTGGCGGTTTTTCCTGATCTATATGTTCAGTGGGATAATGGGAAATACAGCAAGTTTTGCTTTCAACGAAGCGAATGTTTTGTCTGGTGGTGCAAGCACCTCGATATTCGGGTTGTTTGGTGCGTTGTTTATTTTAGGATTTCATTTTAAATATAATACGGCGATCCAACAACTAGTCAGACATTTTCTTTTATTTATTGCGATGACATTTGTTTTTGGTCTTCTTGACACCTCTGTAGATGTTTGGGGACATGTCGGCGGACTGGTGGGCGGTTTAGTATTAGGAAATATTTTAGGGCTACCGAAACAGCAGACAAGCTATTCGATACACCAGAAGATTCTTTCTACACTAGTTTTTGTATTTCTTTTTGTAATATGTATTTTACTGGGTTTAAAAAAATATGGTTTACTTGTATAATATGAAGGAAGTGCTTAAAGATGGAGAGCTTATATGATGTACAGCAGCTGTTCAAAAAATTTGGCATCTTTATCTATGTGGGTGCACGCATCTATGATATTGAATTGATGACTATTGAATTGCGGAATCTGTATGATAGCCGTTTGATCGATCATGATACATACATGACAGCGTGGCGCATATTAAAAAGAGAGCACCGAATTGAAGAAAGCCGAAAGAAAGGAAATTTGTAATGGACAAGAAAATTATTGGGATTGATTTAGGTGGAACAACAGCAAAATTTGCAATTTTAACACCAGAAGGAGAGATTCAACAAAAATGGAGCATCGATACCAATATTTTGGATGATGGCAAACATATCGTTCCTGAAATCATCGAATCAATCAACCATCGATTGAATTTATATAATATGAAAGCCGAAGACTTTATTGGAATCGGTATGGGTACTCCAGGAAGCGTGGACAGTGACGCTGGAACAGTTATTGGTGCATATAACTTGAACTGGACAGAAGTACAATTTGTGAAAAAACTGATTGAAGCAGGGACAGGAATCAAATTCGCTATCGATAATGATGCGAATGTGGCTGCTTTAGGTGAACGATGGAAAGGTGCTGGAGAAAACGATCCAGACGTTGTATTCGTTACTCTAGGAACAGGTGTTGGCGGTGGTATCGTTGCTGGCGGGAATTTGATCCATGGCGTGAGCGGAGCAGGCGGAGAGATCGGCCATATCACTGTGGATCCTGAAGGGTTCGAATGTACTTGCGGTAAACGCGGATGTTTAGAAACAGTATCTAGTGCTACTGGTGTGGTACGTCTAGGTCGTTACTTGGCAGAAGAATACGCAGGAGATTCAAAACTGAAAGCAATGTTAGATAACGGTGAAGAAGTAACAAGTAAAGATATCTTTGAAATGGCTCAAGAAGACGATCCGTTTGCATTGATGGTTGTTGATCGCGTATGCTTCTACTTAGGTTTAGCTTGCGCCAACTTGGGGAATACATTGAATCCGTCAAGTATTGTGTTAGGCGGCGGAGTATCGGCGGCAGGAGAATTTTTACGCAGCCGTGTAGAGAAACATTTTAAAGAATTCACTTTCCCACAAGTAAGAGAATCAACAAAAATCAAATTAGCAGAGCTTGGAAATGAAGCTGGTGTCATTGGCGCTGCCTCATTAGCCTTGAAATTTGCTTAAAAAAACGGAGGCATTACATGGTTTTATGGGTAATTAATATCATTTTGCTATTGATTGTGCTTGCAATCATCTTTTGGGAAGTCTATCTACGAGTAATGGCCAAGCGTTCAGCAACGACTTTGACAGAAGAAGAGTTTCGAGAAGGAATGAGAAAAGCACAAGTAATCGATGTTCGCGAAAAAGATGTGTTTGATGCAGGGCATATCTTAGGTGCAAGAAACATCCCTTACACTGTTTTGAAAGATTCACTAGGATCGATTCGAAAAGACCAACCTGTCTATATCTACGATCAAAAGAAAAGCTTGAGTATCCGTACGGCAAATAAATTACGTAAAGCAGGTTATAAAGAGATTTATTTGCTTAAGGGTGGTTATGACGGCTGGTCTGGGAAAATCAAAAGCAAAAAAGTATAAAGCATATATTTTTATGACAGCTTTGGAAAAACTAGATCAATAATCAGGTATTGACTAAGAAAAAATGAACGACGCGTGGATAGTTGTGTCGTTCATTTTTTATTTTATGCTATTATCTACATATAAAATATAAAAGAAAAAAGGCAGAAAGAAGGAAACAACTATGATTAAATTAAAGCGTGTTTACCTTGATGCTGAAGAAGAGGATGGCTTTCGGATACTCGTGGATAGGCTCTGGCCGCGAGGGCTTTCAAAAGAAAAAGCACACTTGGATCTATGGTTGAAAGAAATTGCGCCTAGTAATGAGGCACGCAAAGCTTTTGACCATGTACCAGAACGTTTTGCTTCATTTGCAAAGAAATATCAGCAAGAATTGTCTTTTGAAGAAGAAAAGACGCGAGCTGTTTCCGAACTCACCCAACTTATGAAAGAACATCCAGTCATTACTTTTGTTTATGGTGCAAAAAACGAGCACCATAACCATGCCGTTGTGTTAAAAGAATTTATCGAAAAGGAGGTGTACAAATGAAAATAGGGATCATTGGTGCCGGACCTAGAGGATTAAGTGTAGCAGAAAGGATTCTCCATAATAATCAGGGCAGATATTCTCTTGAACTTATTCTTTTTGATCCAGAAGGTCCAGGCGGTCGAGTTTGGCGATTGAATCAGCCACCAGAATTATTAATGAACTCTGTTTCTCAACAAGTGACGCTTTTTACAGACGAAACGTTGTCCAGTGGGGGAACGGTAATGCCGGGACCTAATTTGTTTCAATGGAGTAAAGGACCTGCTACAGATTATATCGAACAGACGGTAACCAAAAATAAGCAACTATTTATAGAAGAAATTAACCGTCTGGAAAAAGATCAGCAATCTACTCGTTGCCTATACGGACTTTATCAACGCTGGTTTTTCTCAAAGTTGCAAGAAGAATTTCCAGCTTCTACTCAGCTTGTCTATTCTTTAGTGAAAAAGGTCAGCAAAGAAAAAGACGGTTTCCTATTACAGACAGATCAGCAAAGCTATCCTGTTGATCAGCTCATTTTAGCGAGTGGTCATTGGGAAAATGATCAGACAGAAGAGGAAAGGGCTTGGGTAGACTATGCAAAGAAAAATGATTTACTGTATCAGCTTCCTTCTAATCCTGCAGATGTCGATCTTTCAAAGATACAGCCAAAAGAAAATGTCTTTCTAAGAGGGCTTGGTTTAAGCTTTTTTGATTATGTCGGATTGTTTACGGTATCAAGAGGAGGGCGCTTCGAAAACAAAAAGGGAAAATTGGTCTATCATCCATCCGGCAAGGAACCGATTATATACAGCGGGTCAAGAAGAGGTCTGCCTTACTATCCTCGAGGGAGAAATCAAAAGCAAGGCGGAGCAATGGCATGGCCACGGCTACTTACAAAAGAAAACCTTGAGCGATGGCATCGATCGGGACTTTTGACTGGCGAAACATTTTTTGACTATCTGAAAAAAGACTCTGAGTTGTTTTATTACAAGAAAATCATCGAAGAACATCACTTGCCGATTTCAAGGAAAACTTTTGATCATGATTTTCTTTCCCTCTCCTCAGAAGAGTGTCTTGGAAAGTATCCAGCATTACTTCCATACAAATGGTCTTGGTCGTATCTAGAAACTCCTCTTACCTATCAGGATGAGTCCTTTGCAGAAGCTAGCCGAGCATTTATTGAAGGACAGATAAAAGAAGCGGAAAAAGGCAATTGCACAGGGGCATTGACTTCGACATTTGATGCATTGAAAGACTGGCGTGATCCAATCCGGCAGGCTATTGAATGGCACGTTTTTTCTGCTAAGGAATACAAAGAAATACTGTGGGGATGGTTTACTCATCTAAACAGCTTTTTAACGATTGGACCGCCAGTTATTCGGACGAAAGAGTTAGCAGCACTGATAGATGCGGGTATTTTTCATTTGATCGAACCGCCACTTGATATTCAGCAAAAGCAAAACCACTATGTTATTTCTCTACAAGATAAAGAAATCAGCAGTCGCTATTTGATCGAAGCTCGTTTGCCACAAACAAGCTTTTCTCGTTCAAGTAATCCTGTCATAAAAAATTTGAAGGAAAATAAACTTGTTCGCCCTTTTTCGTTTTCAGATAATACAGGAAGTTATCATTCAGAAGCTATAGATGTTGAGCGAGGTACGAATCGCGTGACTGATGCTTCCGGGAAAATCCAGTCTGGCTTTTATTGCTACGGAATACCAGTTGAAGGTGTGGATTGGTTAACTGCAGCAGCAGCTAGACCTTATACAGATCCATGGAATTTGAGACAAGCAGATAAAATAGCACAACTTATATTGACTGACAAATAAAAATACGCATGAAGACTTATCTGTTCTTTCACAAGTCTTCATGCGTATTTTTTAAATAATTATTAACGAGAAACGCGTTTGCGCATTGCTTTTTTACGATTTTCTTCGATCATTGCTTCTTTTTCGTCAATCGGATCGATCACTGTTTTTTTCACAGAAGCGACCAAACCAGCAACGGCAGCGGCTGTTGCCAAGCTGCCTACTAATATTCCAGATACAAATTTTTTCATTGAATCCACCTCATTTATTATTTGTTATATCTATTATGGAACAAAAGAGAAAAAAAGGCTAGTTTTACGTTTGTTTGTAAACCTTTGCAAAAAATCCTTGAAAATGTTTACTAAATGTTTTATTATAAATTTACCAGATAAATTTACGAAATTTTACTTTCTTCTTTTCCACCATAAAAGTAGACTTCGCTTTTTTAATTATATAGAATCAACAAACACAATTTCACTAATCAAAGGAGTGTTTTTTATGACAATTTTAGTACTAGGCGGAGCCGGCTATATCGGTTCGCACGCTGTAGACCAGCTAGTTCAAAAGGGGTATCAAGTAGCTGTGGTAGATAATTTACTCACAGGTCACAAACAAGCAGTACATCCAGATGCTCATTTTTATGAAGGAGATATTCGGGATAAAGAATTTCTACGTTCCGTATTTGAAAAGGAACCGATTGAAGGAGTAATCCATTTTGCTGCAAGCTCTTTAGTAGGAGAATCTGTCGAAAAACCATTGATGTATTTTAACAACAATGTATACGGTATGCAAATCTTGCTTGAAGTCATGCACGAGTTCAACGTGAATAAAATCGTATTCTCTTCTACTGCAGCAACTTATGGAGAGCCGAAAGAGTCTCCAATCACGGAAAATACACCAACTAATCCTAAAAACCCGTATGGTGAAAGCAAATTGATGATGGAAAAAATGATGAAGTGGTGTGATCAAGCGTATGGCATGCGCTATGTCGCTTTGCGCTACTTCAATGTAGCCGGAGCAAAAGCAGATGCATCTATCGGAGAAGATCATACACCAGAAACGCATCTTGTCCCAATCATTTTACAAGTAGCTCTTGGCCAAAGAAAAGCATTGGCTGTTTATGGAGACGATTACGATACACCAGATGGAACATGTATTAGAGATTATGTTCAAGTAGAAGACTTGATTGCCGCGCATATTTTAGCTTTGGAATACTTGAAAGAAGGAAACGAAAGCAACTTCTTCAATTTAGGCAGTAACAAAGGGTATTCGGTCAAGGAAATGTTAGAAGCAGCTAGAGAAGTGACAGGGAAAGAAATCCCGGCAGAAATAGCACCAAGAAGAGCTGGAGATCCTAGTCGATTAGTCGCTTCAAGTGAAAAAGCGAGAGAGATTCTGGGCTGGAAACCTGAATACACAGATATCAAAGCAATTATCAAAACAGCATGGGATTGGCATGTCAGCCATCCAAATGGTTATGAAGAATAGGGGAATGAGATATGTCAATCAGTCAAACGATTTGTGATTTTGCCACACTTGCGATCGAAGCTGGCGGATGGATGGAAATGGACCGCTTATATTTACAGAATCGTCTTTTAGGGATGATAGGAGAAGACGCTCTAGAAAGCGTCGAAGTAAGACCAGTTAAGGAAGAATCAGTAGACTTATTGGATCAGTTTGTCGCTAAGGCAAGAGAAAATGGTGTGCTTTCAGAATTACCAGCAGAACAAGAGATTTTTGAAGCACAATTGATGGATTTTCTTACACCGCCGCCTTCCGTTGTCAATGCATTCTTTGCGCAGCATTATTCAAAAAGCCCAGAGGAAGCAACTGATTATTTCTTTGATTTAAGTAAGAAAAATGATTACATCAAAACAAGAGCTATCGCTAAAAATATCAAATTTCCAGCAGAGTCAGCATATGGTGAATTGGAAATCACGATCAATTTATCTAAACCAGAAAAAGATCCAAAACAAATTGCGGCAGAACGTGAGGCAGCCAAAGTAGATTATCCTACATGTATGCTGTGCATGGAAAATGAAGGATATAGAGGACGCTTGAATTATCCAGCCCGTACCAATCATCGAATCATTCGAATGAATCTAGATGGTGAAAGCTGGGGATTCCAATATTCTCCTTATGCTTATTACAATGAGCATTCGATCATTTTATCAGAGCAGCACCGTCCAATGAAAATTTCAAAGGAAACATTTGTTAGACTGCTTCGGATTACTGAAGTCTTGCCTCATTACTTTGTTGGTTCAAATGCTGACTTGCCGATTGTTGGAGGATCGATTCTTTCTCATGATCATTATCAGGCAGGACGTCATGAATTTCCTATGGCAAAAGCACCAATAGAAAAACTCATCAAATTAGCAGATTATCCGCAAGTCATCGCAGGAGTTGTGAAATGGCCGATGTCTGTGATCCGTTTGCAATCAACAGATAAAGAGTTGCTGATTGAAGCAGCTAATTCAGTGTTGGAAAAGTGGAAAGAATATTCGGATGAAACTGTAGAAATCCGGGCTTTTTCAGCAGATGGTACACCACACCACACGATTACGCCAATTGCACGAAGAAGGGACAATTATTTTGAGCTGGACCTTGTCCTTCGAGACAATAATGTTTCAGATGAGCATCCTGATGGTATTTTTCATCCGCATAAAGATGTCCAACATATCAAGAAAGAGAACATTGGATTGATCGAAGTAATGGGGCTTGCTGTTTTACCACCTCGTTTGAAACCGGAACTAGCAGAAGTAGAGCGGTTCTTATTGGGAGAAGAAAACCAGATGGCTGAATATCATCGTCCATGGGCTGAACAGTTGAAAAAAGAGCATCCTGATTTGACGAAAGATGCGGTCACTGATGTTGTACAAAAAGCTGTAGGTCAGGTTTTTGCTCGTGTCTTGGAAGATGCTGGGGTGTTCAAGCGAGATGAAAAAGGACAAGCAGCGTTTGAGCGGTTTACTGCGATTTTATAAACGGAAAAAAAGGAGGAGAGACAAATGGCAACAATTAAAGACATTGCTCAGTTGGCAGGAGTTTCTCCTGCTACTGTTTCAAGAGTGCTCAACTACGATCCTGAACTTTCCGTCGGCTTAGCCACAAAGCAAAAAATTTTTGAAGCAGCGGAACGCTTGAATTATACGAAGCACCGCAAAAATGCAGCAAATGCTAAGCAAACCCTTCGTCTGATCCAATGGTACGACGATACAGAAGAACTTGAAGATCTTTATTATTTGTCTATTCGTTTAGGAATCGAAAAAAAGGCAGAAGAAGCAAACGTTACTTTGTTGAAAGAAACGTGGGATTCTATTAGTGAGCTTCCAGCGGATGGAACGATCGCATTAGGGAAATTCGATGAAGCTCAGCTGTTGGATTTGAAACAATCCCAACAAGCCTTGCTTCTGGTAGATTCTGATGGCACTTCTCAAGGAATCGATTCTATAGTTGTCGATTTTAAGTCGAGTGTTCAAAAAGTCATTGAGCACTTTGTTTCCCAGAATGCACAACATATCGCGATGCTTGCTGGAACAGAATATACAAAGAAAAACCATCAGCGACTAAGAGATCCTAGAATCATGGCATTCCAACAAGTTTTAGCAGAAAAAGGCTACGACGAAGGTTCCATTATCGAAGCAGATTTTTCTGTCGAGTCAGGCTATCAAGCGGTTAAAAAATATTTAAAAACAAATGAGCAGATTCCTGATGCACTTTTTGCGGCTAATGATGCATTAGCGATTGGCGCGCTGAAAGCGATTCAAGAAACAGGTTTAGCGGTGCCAGAAGATATTTCCGTGATGGGTTTCAACGATGTCAGTGTAGCGAAATATGTGACACCCTCTCTTTCTACTGTGAAAGTTTATACGGAATGGATGGGAGAGCTAGCAGTGGAGACAATCCTTCAACTAAGTAATTCCAAAGCACCCGTTTCAAGAAAAATCATTGTTGAAACAGAGTTGATTGTTCGAGAGTCGACGAAATAAAAAAAGAAAAAGTTGTGGTAAAGTGTCGTGATACCGCAACTTTTTTTGTGTATGTAAGGAAGAAACTAGATTTGCCGGTCAGCAGATAATCATGTATCATTGTACTAGTTTTGCCTTTGATATTTTCATCATTGGAATAAAAAAGTATGCTACAATGGAAGGCGAGAATGTTATAGCAGAAAGGATCAAATATATGATTACATTAGGAATAGATACTGCAAATCAAACTTTGGCGATCGGTGTGGTGGAAGATAAACAAATTCTTGGGCAAATACAGACAAATATCAAACGCAACCACAGTGTGACGCTGATGCCTGCCATTGACCAATTGTTTGCAGATCTTCAAATGAGTCCCCAAGACATTGACCGAATCGCGGTTTCTGATGGTCCTGGTTCTTATACAGGACTTCGTATAGGTGTAACGACAGCGAAAACGATTGCTTATACACTAGATAAAGATCTAATAGGAGTATCTAGCCTGAAAGCCATCGCGGCTAATTGTGTCGGGGTGAATAAAATGATTGTGCCCATGTTTGATGCTCGAAGAAAAAATGTCTATGCTGGGGCATACCGCTGGAAAGAAAATAGATTAGAAACTGTACTTGAAGATGTACATATTGCTGCTTCTGATTTGTTTGCACAACTACAAGAGCTGAATGAAGCTATTTATTTTGTTGGGAGTGATTGTCATAAATTTATCTCTGAAATAAAAGAAATGCTGCCTGATGCGATGATTAATACAGTTCCATCATGGGATATCCCAAGCGGTGTGACTGTGGCTCAATTAGGTGCGTTGGATGAACCAGTTGCAGATAAACAAGCTTTTCTCCCTCGTTATTTAAAACGAGTAGAAGCTGAAGAGAAATGGTTAGAGACGCACACGCCTGGAGACGAAAGCTATGTTGAAAAAATTTAAAGCATATGCTAGAAGCCTTTTTCAAGATAAAATGATCTATACAGAAAAAACAATCGAACAAATCGATCGTCGCTATATACTAAGAGAATTGACTATAGAAGATATCAAAGAGCTATTGGATGTCGAACGAGAAGTCTATAATGGCGAGTTGCCATGGACCAAAAGTGCCTTTATGTCAGAATTGAAGTCACCACTTCCTCATCTATATTTAGGGATCTTTGATAATGGAAGAATGATCGGATTTGTCGGCTCAAGAGCGTTCGGTTTAGATTGCCATATCACGAATATTGCTGTTCGACCGGCATATCAGCGAAAACGAATTGGTTCGCTGCTTATTGACGAAATTGAGAACTTTGCTATAATGAATCGCTGTGAGACGATGTCATTGGAAGTACGCATGAGTAATCAGGATGCGCAAAGACTTTATCGGAAATTAGGGTTTCAAGCTACGACAATCAAAAAAAGATATTACACTGAAACAAAAGAAGATGCGTTGGATATGATAAAAATTTTAGAAAATGAGTGAGATTAGTTGATTTGCAGAAAAAAAGATTTTGATGAAGCATATTTGGCAGAATGCGTATGGGCAATTAGCGAAAATGCTTATCCATATGGCTCACCTTGGACGAAGATGCAGTTTTTGACAGATATCCAACAGCCCCACACAGATTATCTTCTTTTAGTTGAAGATAACCAAATCTGTGGTTTTGTCGGGTATTCGAAAGTAATGGATGAAGTCGAAATCACAAATATCGCTGTTGCAGTTTCAGAACAAGGAAAAGGCTATGCACGGCATTTACTACATCTGCTGATTGCGGAACAAATAAAAGATTCGCTGCATGTTTTTTTAGAAGTACGTCTGTCTAATGAAGCAGCAAGAAAACTTTATGAATCAGAAAAGTTCCGTATATTAGGTAAACGGAAATCATATTATCGCAATCCGACAGAAGATGCGATCATTATGAGCAGAAAGTTAAAAACGGAGACGATGAAATGAATGAAGAATTGATTCTGGCAATTGAATCAAGTTGTGATGAAACGAGTGTAGCGGTCGTTAGAAATGGAACAGAGATCTTATCTAACATCGTTGCTTCCCAAATAAACAGTCATAAACGTTTTGGCGGAGTGGTGCCTGAAGTAGCTAGCCGCCATCATGTAGAACAAATAACCTTATGCTTGGAAGATGCACTGGTAGAAGCTGGTGTATCGGCAGAAGATTTATCGGCAGTCGCTGTCACTTATGGGCCTGGACTCGTCGGCTCTTTGTTGATTGGTATTTCTGCAGCTAAGGCTTTTGCTTGGGCACACCAATTGCCTCTGATTCCTGTGAACCATATGGCAGGTCACATTTATGCCGCACGTCTGGTCAAACCATTCCAGTTTCCATTGATGGCACTTCTTGTTAGCGGAGGACATACAGAATTAGTCTATATGCAAGAAGATGGATCATATGAAATCATTGGGGAGACAAGAGATGACGCAGCAGGAGAAGCTTATGACAAAGTTGGAAGAGTATTAGGTCTTTCTTATCCAAGTGGAAAAGAAATCGATCAGCTAGCTCATCAAGGAAAAGATAATTATCATTTTCCACGAGCGATGATCCATGAAGATAATTATGATTTCAGTTTTAGTGGATTAAAAAGTGCATTTATCAATTTGGTGCATAATGCACAACAGCGTGGAGAAGATCTAGACAAAAATGATTTAGCAGCTAGCTTTCAAGCAAGTGTGATTGATGTATTGATTACTAAAACACTTCGAGCTTGTCAAAATTATCCAGTCAAGCAACTGGTTGTAGCTGGAGGTGTAGCGGCCAATCAAGGGTTGCGTGAAGGATTGCAAGCTGCTCTGTCAGCTAAACTCCCTGAAGTAGAATTAGTGATTCCGCCTCTGAGACTTTGTGGAGATAATGCTGCAATGATTGGAGCAGCAGCACATGTGGAAATGCAAAAAAGAAATTTTGCCAGCTATCAGTTGAATGCTGAACCAAGCTTGGTTTTATCTGAATAAATAAAAGAGAGTGTAAAAAAACTGCCCTGCATCAAGTTATAAGAACAGCAAAGAAAAAAACAGCTTCACATGTTTTTGACTTGGTTGAACTTATTACCGTAGATGCAAACTTTTGAACACTATTTATTGTAATAAGGGTTGTGACAGATTTTTGTCACAACCCTATTTTTTTGCCTGTTTTTAATTAATTGTGTTATTTAAATTTATAATATAGCTTGTTTTAGAAGTGTTTCATGCCGATATCTGTAATAAAAAAATAGTTATTATATAAATTGTGTTCGTTTTTTTCCTGTGCTATGATTAATTCAATAAATCATAGGATTTATTCGTATACATAGAAAGTCTAGATACAAAATGAAAAAAGAAAGTAGAGAGAATATGAAGAAAAAGAAAACATCTGCCCCTCCGGTTCCTTTAGTTGCATTAGCTGATCAATCAATTACTGCCGAGAAATATCGAACGATCCGGTCCAACATCCAGTTTGCAGCGATTGATCGTGAATTGAATACATTGGTCATCACTTCTTCTGGTCCAGATGAAGGGAAATCTATTACTGCCGCTAATCTAGCAGTAGTTTTTGCAAATAGTGGAAAACAGGTCTTACTTGTAGATGCCGATTTGAGGAAACCAACTGTAGCGTTGTCTTTTCAATTGCCGCATAATGAAGGATTGAGTAATTTACTTAGTGAGCGTGAACGGATAGCGGACGATTACATAACTGAAACACATATAGAAAATCTTTGGGTCTTGCCCAGTGGTCCAAAGCCGCCGAATCCTTCGGAAGTTTTAGGGACGAAAAGAATGGAAGAGATAATAGAGGAACTGATACTTGACTTTGATCTGGTCATTTTTGATATGCCTCCGGTAGCAACTGTAACGGATGCTCAAATCCTTGCAGCAAAAACGGATGGAACGCTACTTGTTGTCAGAGAAAGAAAGACAAAGAAACAAGAGTTGTTAAAAGCGAAAGAACTGTTGCAGATTGCAAAAGCAAATATATTAGGTGTAGTTTACAATGGAACAAAAAAAGAAAGTGATCTCACTTATTATTACCAATCATTTGAATAGACGAAACGAAAAGAAACAGTGATCCCGATAAATATCAGGATCGCTGTTTCTTTTTGTCGCGTTATTCTCTCAAAGCTGGAGTAGTAGCGGTCTTACAGAAAGTAAAATGCTTTTTGTGATAATCTAACAATCCTGAATCACGTAGTTGTTTGATTACTTGTCCAGCAGTTTCACGTGTCGTACCGCTATTCACTGCTAATTCTTTTAAGGTAATTGGATAAGGAATGGTGATATGACCGTCTTCTGTTGGTACGCCAAGTTCTTCTTTCAAAATGAATAGATTTTGTTTCACTCGATCAAAAGCACTGGAGGTTAATCCAATTTGGATACGTAACTCATGTATTTCGACTACTTTAGAAATTTTTTGAATCATATAGATCAGTTGTTCAGGATTTTTTCGTGCTAATTTTTCATAGTAGGAAACAGGAAGATAGAAAGTTTCGATATCAGTCATCGCTTGAGCTGTATAAGTGTAGGTCTCTTCTCCAAACATTCCTGACATAGGAAAAAGGTTATTGGTAGTCACGTAATCATAATAATAATAGGTGGCACTTTCATCGTAACGTTCTAAACGAACAAGTCCTTTGGTCAAGATATATAACCGTTGTCTAGAATCTCCATCATCAAAAAGGATTTGTCCTTTCTTATAGGAACGAAGAACAGTATGTTCCTTGATCTGTTGGAACTCTTCATCCGAGAAATGTTCAAAATCAGGTTGATATCTGAGTTTTGAAAAGTGAAAATCGATTTTATTAACACGCATTAAAAAGTCCTCTCCTTATTGTTCACTATATTTATTGTTACTTTTTTTAAAGAATTTGTAAAGTTTTAACACATCTGAATTAAACATAAGTTTTAATACTTTACAAATTTGATTTGTTATTATGTAAAAAATATACATTCGCATTGAATAATTTATTTTGAAGATAAGTATTTGTGTATAAAAAACAATGATAATACATATAGCAAACGCTAACAATGTTAGTATAGTTTATTTTTATGATTTATTCAAAAAATTTTTTTAGATGAATAAATATTTTTTTGGAAGTGTATACAGAATAAAAAATGAATAAATTACGCTTAAAATTAGAAAAACGTTTAATTATTTAATTATCGAATATTAATGTGAGGGATGTCTCATTTTGAATGAGACAAAATTATGAAAGTGATTACAAAAGGAGGCTATCCTATACATGTAATCAAAAAGAAGGAGGCAACACAACATGGATAAACCTATTCACGTTTTCTCTGAAATAGGGAAATTAAAGACAGTTTTACTGAAACGGCCTGGACAAGAAGTGGAAAATTTGACACCAGATATTATGGATCGTCTGTTGTTTGATGATATTCCATATCTTCCGATTGCTCAAGAAGAACATGACAACTTTGCAAAGACCTTGCAAAACGAAGGCGTTAAAACTCTTTACTTGGAAAAATTAGCAGCAGAAGCGATTGACGCAGGCAACGTCAAAGAACAATTCTTGAATAAAATGTTGGATGAATCTCATATCGCATCGAATGCAGTAAGAGATGGTCTTCATGAGTTCCTTCTATCAATGGAAACACAAGAAATGGTAGATAAAATCATGGCTGGGGTTCGTACAAAAGATATCGAAGTACGTTCTAGCAGCCTATATGATCTTTCAGCAGACGACGACTATCCATTTTACATGGACCCAATGCCAAACTTGTACTTTACACGCGATCCTTCCGCATCAATGGGAAATGGGATGACCGTCAATAAGATGACTTTTGAAGCACGTCGTCGTGAATCGATGTTTACAGAATATATTTTGAAACATCATCCAAGATTTGCCAATAAAGGGATTGAAGTATGGTTGGATCGTGAAAATCCAGATCATATCGAAGGTGGAGATGAATTAATCTTAAGCGATAAAGTAGTAGCAGTTGGGATTTCTCAACGAACAAATGCAAAAGCTTTAGAAAAATTAGCACGCCATCTATTCGCAAAAAATTCAGGATTTGAAAAAGTATTAGCAATCAAAATCCCGAACAACCGTGCAATGATGCATTTGGACACCGTATTCACAATGGTAGACCATGACAAATTCACTATCCATCCAGCAATCCAAAGTAAAGACGGTAAGATGGATGTCTTTACGATCGAACCAGATGGTGATGATATCAAGATCACTCATTCAGATAACTTACACGAAACGATGAAAGCTGCTCTTGGATTAGATGATCTTGTATTGATTCCAACTGGTAATGGGGATGAGATCGTTGCCCCTAGAGAACAGTGGAATGACGGATCCAATACATTGGCAATCGCTCCAGGTGTCGTAGTCACTTACAATCGGAATTACGTATCGAACGAATTGCTTCGTAGCTATGGTATCAAAGTGTTGGAAATCAATTCAAGTGAATTGTCACGAGGTCGTGGCGGTCCACGTTGCATGAGTCAACCACTTGTCCGTGAAGACTTGAAGTAGTTTATAACCTGACGACAGTCTTACTGTCAGCTGTCGTCAGGATTTCCTCTTTAATCTTAAATAAAAACAATCTAAAGGAGAATGTTTAATATGAAAGAATCAGTATTCCAAGGAAGAAGTTTATTAGCAGAAAAAGATTTTACAAAAGAAGAGTTACAATATTTGATCGATTTTTCAGAACACTTGAAAGACTTGAAAAAGCGTGGGATCCCACATCACTATCTAGAAGGAAAAAATATCGCGCTTTTATTTGAAAAAACATCTACACGTACTCGTTCTGCATTTACCACTGCAGCAATCGATCTAGGTGCACATCCTGAATACCTAGGTGCGAATGACATCCAATTAGGTAAAAAAGAATCAACAGAAGATACAGCTAAAGTGTTAGGTCGTATGTTTGACGGAATCGAATTCCGTGGATTCAGTCAAAAAATGGTAGAGGAACTAGCAGAATTCTCTGGTGTTCCAGTTTGGAATGGATTGACTGACGAATGGCATCCAACGCAAATGATCGCTGACTTTTTAACTATCCAAGAAAACTTTGGAACTGTAGAAGGCATCACTGTTGCATACTGTGGGGATGGTCGAAACAATATGGCTAACTCTTTATTAGTAACAGGTGCAATTTTGGGAGCAAACATGCGTATCGTTGCACCAAAAGAATTACAACCTGAAGAAGAAATCGTCAAAATGGCAGAAGGTTTTGCTGAAAAATCAGGGGCACAATTGATGATTACCGACGATGTTGATAAAGGTGTAGACGGAGCAGACGTTCTTTATTCTGATGTATGGGTATCAATGGGTGAAGAAGATAAATTTGAAGAACGGATCAAATTGTTGAAACCTTACCAAATCAATATGGAAATGGTAGAAAAAACACACAATACAGATCGTTTGATCTTCTTGCACTGCTTACCAGCTTTCCATGATACAAACACTGTTTACGGTGAACAAATGAAAGAACGCTTTGGCATCACTGAAATGGAAGTAACAGACGAAGTCTTCCGCAGCAAATATGCTCGTCAATTTGACCAAGCAGAAAATCGTATGCATTCAATCAAAGCAATCATGGCGGCAACATTAGGTAACTTGTTTATCCCTCGCGTTTAAGCATAACCACATTCATCTCACGAAAAAACGAGTCAGCATTGAGGGAAAATCACAAGACGCTGGCTCGTTTTGTTATCTAGAAAATTCAGAAGAACTGAAGAAAGGACGAATGAAATGGCCAAACGAAAAGTAGTTGTCGCTTTAGGAGGCAATGCCATCTTGTCTACGGATGCAAGTGCAAAAGCCCAACAAGAAGCGTTAATGGAAACAGCAAAGTATTTAGTGAAATTTATCGAGCAAGGAGATGAACTAATCATCTCTCACGGAAATGGTCCGCAAGTCGGCAACCTATTGATTCAGCAGCAAGCTGCTGATTCTGAGAAAACACCAGCAATGCCTTTAGATACATGTGTCGCAATGACAGAAGGGTCAATCGGCTACTGGCTCCAAAACGCGATGGGTGAAGTACTGAAGGAAAAAGGAATCGATAAAGATGTAGTTTCTTTAGTCACTCAAGTCATTGTGGATGAAAACGATCCTTCCTTCAAAAATCCAAGTAAACCAGTCGGCCCATTCTACACGGAAGAAGAAGCGAAAGAACAAATGAATGCTGATTCTACTGTGACATTCAAAGAAGACGCTGGACGTGGATGGAGAAAAGTAGTCGCTTCCCCTAAACCAATCTCGATCAAAGAAGCACGTGTCATCGAAACGCTAGTCGAACAAGGAGTTATCACGGTGTCTGTCGGCGGTGGCGGGATTCCTGTTGTAGAAACAGCTACTGGATTAGAAGGGCGAGAAGCCGTAATCGATAAAGATTTTGCTTCAGAAAAATTAGCCGAAATCATCGATGCGGATTTGCTGATCGTTTTGACAGGTGTAGACAATGTGTATGTCAATTACCAAAAACCGGATCAAAAGAAACTAGAAACTGTTACTGTTTCAGAAATGAAACAATACATTGATGAAAAACAGTTCGCTCCAGGAAGCATGCTTCCGAAAGTAGAAGCAGCTATTGCATTTGTTGAAGCAAAACCGAACGCTAAGGCAATCATCACTTCTTTAGAAAATATCGAAAATCTTTTAGCTTCTGAAGAAGGAACGATTATCGTAGCTGATTAATTTGTTAAGTCTTTCGTATTTACGAAATGATTTATAACTATCCAGGTGGTATTTCTTCTCCTTTAGGCCATCTGGATTGTTTTTTTTATTAGAAACGACTAGCCTTTCGTTTTTTTTTCTGATATAATTCAAGAAAGTTTAATAAGATTAAGATTTGTTGAACAAGAGAGTACTTGTATCATTCTTAGCTAGCGAATTCGGAAGTGGTGGAAGCCGAATGAAGGAGATACAACGAAGCGCACTTGGAGAATTCTGTTTTAAACAGACGGTCGTCTACCGATATCAGATGGAGCTGGTCCTTTTTTAGGACAATTGGAGTGGTACCGCGGGAAATCTCGTCTCTAATGATGGCATACTAAGTATGTCGTCATTAGAGATTTTTTTTGTTGAACAAATAAGAGAGTATTTTAGGAGGAATAAAGATGAATAATAAAGATCTTGTCGCAAAAGCTGTCTATGACGTTGTCAAAGACGATTTGACACTTGAACAAGTCGAACAATTACTAGAAAATCCAAAATCAGCCGAACACGGGGATGTGGCATTTCCAGCCTTTTCATTAGCAAAAGTTTACCGAAAAGCACCACAGCAAATCGCTGCAGATTTAGCAGAAAAAATCGACTCTGCCAACTTTGAAAAAATCGAAGTGGTTGGACCTTACTTGAACTTTTTCATGAATAAAGAACTTATCAGCAAAAAAGTTTTGCAAACAGTAGTGAAAGAAAAAGAACATTATGGGGATAGCAATATTGGGAATCAAGGGACCGTACCGATCGATATGTCTTCTCCAAATATTGCAAAACCAATCTCAATGGGACATTTACGTTCGACAGTTATCGGTAATTCGATTGGCTTCATTATGGAAAAAATCGGATACCAGCCAATCCGCATCAATCATTTAGGTGACTGGGGCACGCAATTCGGAAAACTGATTGTTGCTTACAAAAAATGGGGTTCAGAAGAAGCGGTCAAAGCAGAGCCAATCAATGAACTGCTTCGTTTGTATGTCCAATTCCATGAAGTAGCTGAAACAGAACCAGAATTAAATGAAGAAGCTCGTGCTTGGTTCAAACGTCTAGAAGAAGGCGATGAAGAAGCTATCCAATTGTGGCAATGGTTCCGTGATGAATCGATGAAAGAATTCAACAAAATCTATGATCTACTAGAAGTACAGTTTGATTCATTGAACGGTGAAGCTTTCTATAATGACAAAATGGATGAAATCGTCGAACTTTTAGAAGAAAAACATTTGCTGAACGAAGATAAAGGTGCGGAGATCGTTGACCTTTCTGCTTACGACTTGAATCCAGCATTAATCAAGAAATCAGATGGCGCGACACTATACATCACACGTGACTTAGCTGCCGCATTGTATCGTAAACGTACCTATGACTTCAAGCAATCTCTATATGTAGTAGGGAATGAACAAAGTTATCATTTCAAACAATTGAAAGCTGTCTTGAAAGAAATGGGCTTTGACTGGTCTGACGATATGCACCATATCCCATTTGGTTTGATCACACAAGGTGGTAAAAAATTATCAACTCGTAAAGGAAAAATCGTCTTACTAGAAGAAGTATTGAATGAAGCAATCCAATCTGCTAAAGAACAGATCAGCGAGAAAAACCCTGATTTAGAAAACAAAGATGTTGTAGCTAAACAAGTAGGGGTTGGAGCAGTCATCTTCCATGATTTGAAAAACGATCGTCTCAATACATTTGACTTCAACTTGGAAGAAGTGGTTCGTTTTGAAGGAGAAACTGGACCTTATGTGCAATATACACATGCTCGTGCAGTCAGTCTGTTGGAAAAAGCAGGATTCGTCCCTTCAGAAACAGCAGACTATGCGTTGAATGACGATATCAGCTGGGAAGTAGTCAAATTGGTTCAAAAATATCCTGAAACAGTCTTATCCGCTGGGGAAAAATATGAACCTTCAGTGATTGCGAAACATGCAATCAAATTAGCACAGGCATTCAACAAATACTATGCTCATACGAAAATTTTAGCTGACGATGAACAAAAAGAAGCACGCTTAGCTTTAGTGTATGCAGTGACTGTATTATTGAAAGAAGATCTTCGTTTGCTAGGACTTCATGCACCAGATAAGATGTAAGAAAAAAAGAATGTGAAATCAGTGATCAGCTCCGAGTCACAAGGAACAATTTCAAAA
>NZ_KV833932.1:0-38016 GCF_001837725.1 Enterococcus sp. HMSC072F02 | reverse complement strand
TCACAAGGAACAATTTCAAAAAACAGCTTCTCGTGTTTGTTGGATATTGTGACTTGTGGCCGAGAAGTTGGCAGGAGAACACCGTTTATTCGCAATAAGGGCTGTGACAATATTTTTGTCACAGCCCTTATTGCGAATAAAAGTCATTCTGGATTCTTGTCAGCGCACAAAATGTACTCTGTTAACTCCTTTAACTTATTTACGCAAAGATCAGCACCAGCTTGTTGGAATCTAAGAGCAACAGACTGTTTTAAGCGATCTTTTTCCTCCATCTCTATTTGTTGGTATGCATCATATGAAAGTCCCATCAGCGAACTACCTTCAATCACACCAACTGTAAACACCCCAGCATTTTTTCCTTCTTGGATATCTGAGACCGTATCTCCAACTTTGATTACTTCATCAACCGACTTGTTTTTGAAATGTTGTATGTTTTTATGAATCATATAAGGAAATGGTCGTCCATATCCTTCGACGTCTTCAGAAGTTGCCATGAAGTCTGGTGAATACCCTTCTTTTTTTGCGGTTTCTGCTACGATTGCCATCATAGGAGCAGTAAATCCAGTCGTGGAACCAATATTGATCCCAGCGCTTCTCAACTGCTCGACCGTTTCCAATGTGTCGGGTTTCAAGGTAGAATGCTGGGCCAAATCTTTAAACAGATAATGTTCAAATTGCTGATACAATTCCTCTACCTCTTTTTCCTGAGGTAGTTGTCCATGAATCGCTATCCATTGTTCTTTGACAGAAGGGAGGGAAAGAAGCTGTTGGATATGATCCCATTTTAATTTTCCCATCGGTTCGCGGATCTTTTTGTCAGTCAGTTGGATCCCTTTTTCTAGAAAAGCATTTCTAAAAGCGTGGACAGGAGCCATACAGCCAAAGTCCACAGTTGTTCCTGCCCAATCAAAAATTACAGTTTTAATCATTAATGTTCTCCTTATAGTCTTTGATAATTGCTGTCAGTTCTAAAATGTCTTCTGGATAAATCTCGCCAATATTACCGATACGAAAACATTCATGATCGCTGATCTTCCCAGGATAGATCACAAATCCGTTTTGTTTTAAATGCTGATAGAAATGATTGAAATCAAATCGCCAGTCTTTAGGGTAAAGAAAAGAGGTAATGAATGGCCCCTGATACTCTTGGATGAAAGGCTGGAATCCCATCTCTGTCATTTTTTGTCGTAGCACATGATTATTGGCGAGATAACGTGAATATCGAGTTTCGATCCCTCCTTCTAGCTCTAGTTCCTTCAATGCCTGTTGAAAAGCCAAAACCGTATGAGTAGGGGAAGTGAAACGCCATTTGCCATTCTCGTTTTCCATCACGCGATACTGGTCATACAGATCAAGTGACAAACTTCGACTCACATTTTTTCGCTTTTCTAGTTCCACTTTATTAGCAAGTACAAAAGAAAAACCTGGAACACCTTGAATACATTTATTTGAGCTAGAAATCAAAAAATCGATCCCTAGTTCCGCTACATGAATCGGTATCCCACCAAAGCTAGACATCGCATCTACTATAAACAAAAGATCTCTTTCCTGTACGACAGCAGAAATTTCTTCCAAATCATTTAAAATACCGGAAGTAGTCTCGCTATGGACCATTGCAAGTGCGGAGATAGACGGATTCTCTTCAATCAACTGTGTAATCATATGTGCTTGGGGGATTTGGTGTTCAGGTACTTCATAAACTGCATAGTTTAGTTGCAGATATTTGCACATGGCAACCATTCGTTGACCGTATGCGCCATTTGAACAAATCAGCAAAGTATCTTCTGGTCTAATCACAGTACTTAAAACAGATTCTACCCCAAAGGAGCCGCTGCCTTGCATCAAGACCGTTGTGTATAGTTTTTCCGGTACTTGAACAAGCTCCAGCAATTTTTTTCTTATCCATTGTGTCATCTCTTTGTATTCTTGATCCCAGGTACAATGATCGGTCAGCATCGCTTTTTTCACTGTTTCAGAAGTCGTTAATGGTCCAGGCGTTAATAATTTATACATGCGATTTCCTTTCATTTCTTTTTTATTGACATACACAAAGAGCAAGACTCTGCTCTTGCTAACATCCAATATAAATGATGAGTATTGTGATTTAATCAAAGTTATGAAAATTTTAAATAAAAACTGATGTATTTTTGTAAAGAGTGTAAAGGTTTATTTAACAAGGAAAATATTGAAAATAAAAAAACACGCATTCCTTATTAGGAACACGTGCTCTGATTAAAAAAGTGATACTTCAGTCGGATGGTGAAGAAATTCTTCTACTCGTTTTGCATCCTCCTCATTTTCTGAGATAATCATGATCGTATCAAATCCAGCAATCGTACTGACGATAGGAGGAGGCTTGATCTCATCTAAAACAGATGCAAATAAATGAGCATTGTCTGGCAAGGTATTAACGATTGTCAAAAAGTGGACTCGTTCGACTTTCAACACAATGTCTTCAATCATTTGAATCAGCCGATCCTCTTCTTCAGTCTTAGTATCAGGAGTACCTTTTTCGCGAAACAACACAAAGCGGGAAATACCGTTTTCATCAGGTGCCTTCACGATTTTCAGATCACGTATATCTCGAGAAATCGTTGCTTGCGTTGCGGTAACGCCATAATGCCCAAGTTTGTTTAATAGTTCTTCTTGCGTACGGATCGGGAATTCTTCAATGACTTGTTTAATCAGCAAATGTCTTTGAGCTTTGCGCATTTTCTTTCTCCTTTACGAAAGATTTCACATGTATCATAACAAAAAAAAGAAGGATTGCCCAATAATATTCGTCTTTTATATCTAAAATTATTTTATGGAAAAAAGAGAATAAAGAAACAAAGAGAAATCTACTGTTTTTCTTGAATTCTTTTTGTCTTTCAGGTAAACTATTGAATGTTGAGCAGAAAAGTACATTTGCTCTTGCGATATGGATCTTTTGTCTGTATAATAGCTGAGGGTGCTTTATGCATCAGCAAATCCACATTCTTATTGGATTGTCGGTAGGTGCTTGAAAAAGTTTGCCGGCAAGGTAGAAGATAAGAAGAGGGAAAATAAAACCAAATCGGAGGAAACAAACATGGCAGTAATTTCTATGAAACAATTACTAGAAGCCGGCGTACACTTTGGTCACCAAACTCGTCGCTGGAACCCAAAAATGAAGAAATATATCTTCACAGAAAGAAACGGAATCTACATCATTGACTTACAAAAAACAGTTAAATTAGTAGATGCAGCTTATGATTACATGAAGAGCGTTGCTGAAGAAGGCGGCGTAGCATTATTCGTAGGTACAAAAAAACAAGCACAAGAAGCAATCAAAGAAGAAGCAACTCGTGCAGGACAATACTTCGTTAACCATCGTTGGTTAGGCGGAACATTGACAAACTGGGATACTATCCAAAAACGTATCAGCCGTTTGAAACAAATCAATGCAATGGAAGAAGATGGAACTTTTGAAGTTCTACCTAAAAAAGAAGTTGCTGGTTTGAACAAAGAACGCGAACGTCTTGAAAAATTCTTAGGCGGTATCGCTGATATGCCAAGAATCCCAGATGTAATGTACATCGTTGACCCACGTAAAGAACGTATTGCTGTTCAAGAAGCACACAAATTAAATATCCCAATCGTAGCTATGGTTGATACAAACTGCGATCCAGATGAAATCGACGTAGTAATCCCTTCAAACGACGATGCCATTCGTGCCGTTAAATTGATTACTTCAAAAATGGCTGATGCTTTCATCGAAGGAAACCAAGGTGAAGATCAAGTAGTTGAAGAAGATTTCACAGAAGAAAACACAGCAACATCAATCGAAGAAATCGTAGATGTTGTTGAAGGCGACAATTCTTCAGCAGAATAATTTTGAATGATGGAGCTGTTTCAAAGGCTGGGCGACAAGCCTCACTCTCCTTTGAAACAGCTTTTTTTAAAAAGAACACACACAGGAGGAGTTAAACATGGCAGACGTTACAGCTAAAATGGTAAAAGAACTACGCGAAATGACTGGCGTAGGAATGATGGATGCGAAAAAAGCATTAGTTGAAGTAGAAGGCGATATGGAAAAAGCAGTTGATCTTTTACGTGAAAAAGGAATGGCAAAGGCTGCAAAGAAAAATGACCGCATTGCCGCTGAAGGATTAGCTTCAGTTGCTGTGAAAGGTAACACTGCAGCAATCGTTGAAGTAAACTCAGAAACAGACTTTGTATCTAAAAATGAAATGTTCCAAGACTTAGTAAAAGAAATCGCAGAACTTGTTGCTGAAAACAAACCAGCAGACATGGAAGCTGCAATGAAAATCAAAACAGATAAAGGAACGATTGAATCTGATTTGATCGAAGCAACTCAAGTTATCGGAGAAAAAATCAGCTTCCGTCGCTTTGAAGTTGTAGAAAAAGACGACAATGCTGCATTTGGCGGATACTTGCATATGGGCGGACGTATTGCTGTATTGACTGTTCTAGACGGAACAACAGATGAAACAGTTGCAAGAGATGTAGCTATGCACGTAGCAGCTATCAATCCTCGCTATGTAAACGAATCACAAATTCCAGAAGCTGAATTAGAACATGAAAAAACTGTTCTTACAGAACAAGCATTGAATGAAGGCAAACCAGCGAATATCGTTGAAAAAATGGTAGAAGGACGCTTGAAGAAATTCAAAGCAGAAATCGCTTTGGTTGACCAACCATTCGTTAAAGATCCTGATATGACTGTTGAAAAATACGTTGCTTCAAAAGGCGCAACTGTTAAAACATTCGTACGTTTCGAAGTTGGCGAAGGTATCGAAAAACGCGAAGATAACTTTGTAGAAGAAGTTATGAGCCAAGTGAAAAAATAATTCTGTTGAATGACAGACGGGAACGCACGCTTTGTGCGCTCCCTTTTTTTAAGCAAAACAAGAAAAACCAGGCTTAGCGTGTCGAAATCATCTAAGTATGGTAAAATGGCAATAGAAAATATTGGAGGAATGAACATGGTCACACCGAAATATCAGCGTGTAGTCTTAAAATTGAGTGGAGAAGCTTTAGCTGGGGATGCAGGATTTGGAATCAAACCACCAGTAATCAAAGAAATCATCCAAGAAATCAAAGAAGTTCACGAACTGGGCGTTGAAATGGCAATCGTTGTGGGTGGCGGAAATATCTGGCGCGGACAAATCGGAGCACAAATGGGCATGGAACGCGCTCAAGCTGATTACATGGGTATGTTAGCTACAGTTATGAATGCCTTAGCTTTACAGGATACGTTGGAAAACGTGGGTGTACCGACACGCGTGCAAACTTCGATTGAAATGCGTCAAATCGCAGAGCCATACATTCGCCGTAAAGCAGAACGTCATTTAGAAAAAGGACGGATTGTTATTTTTGCGGGCGGTACCGGCAACCCGTACTTCTCGACAGATACAACGGCAGCATTACGCGCAGCAGAAATCGGCGCAGATGTTATCCTGATGGCTAAAAACAATGTAGACGGTGTTTATTCTGCTGATCCGAAAGTAGATGCAAATGCAGTGAAATTTGAAGAACTGACTCATCTGGAAGTGATTGCTAAAGGATTACAAGTCATGGATTCAACTGCAAGTTCACTAAGCATGGATAATGACATTCCATTGCTTGTCTTCAATTTAAATGAACACGGAAATATTCGCCGAGCAATCTTAGGTGAAAATATCGGAACGACTGTAAGGGGGAAATAAAAATGGCAGATGCAATTATGACAGAAGCAAAAGAAAAAATGAAAAAAGCAGCACAAAATCTTCAACGTGAACTTGGGCAAATCCGCGCAGGCCGCGCGAATGCTAGCCTTTTGGATCGAATCACTGTGAATTATTACGGTGCACCAACTCCATTGAACCAAATGGCGTCAATCCAAATCCCAGAAGCACGTGTTTTAATGATCACGCCTTTTGACAAGAGCATTCTTCAAGATGTTGAAAAAGCTATTATGGCAAGTGATATCGGAATCAGTCCTACCAATGATGGAAATGTTATTCGTTTGGTTATCCCACAACTGACAGAAGAACGCAGAAAAGAATTAGCTAAAGATGTGAAAAAAGAAGCAGAAAATGCAAAAATCGCGATTCGTAACATCCGTCGTGATGCAATCGATGAATATAAAAAACAACAAAAAAATGGTGACATTACCGAAGATGATTTGCGTGGACTAGAAAAAGACGTACAAACATTGACAGATAACAGCATTAAAGAAGTAGATAAGATCGCTGCTGATAAAGAAAAAGAATTATTGGAAGTTTAATAAAACCATAAAAACAGAGGGGCGGATCATTCCGCTTCCTCTGTTTTTATTTATGTTTCTTTTATTTAAAGATTAAAAAAAGAAAAAATTATTCAGTTTTTAAATAAAAAAACAATGATTTCATAGGAAAAACGTTTAGATATTGCTATAATACTTAAGATAGTGGGAATCTTTTAAGTATAGGAGGAAAAAGAATGTTACGTTTTTTTCCGCAAAAAAACAAATATATTCAAGAAAAAAGCGAATTTCAATTTAATGCCGATGGACCAATTCCTCAACACGTTGCCATCATCATGGACGGCAATGGTCGTTGGGCGCAAAACCGGCGTTTGCCAAGAGTCGCTGGTCATAAAGAAGGTATGGAAACAGTAAAGAAAGTCACAAAGAAAGCATCAAGGCTTGGAGTGAAAGTATTGACGCTTTATGCTTTTTCAACTGAAAACTGGAAGCGACCAAAAGATGAAGTAAGTTTTCTCATGCAACTACCTGTCGACTTTTTTGATACGTTCGTACCAGAATTGATCAAAGAAAACGTCAAAGTCCATGTCATGGGGTATGAGAACGTGTTACCAGAACAGACGCAAGACGCTGTAAAACGTGCAATTGAGCAAACAAAAGACAATACCGGAATGGTGTTAAACTTTGCTTTGAATTACGGAAGCAGAGCAGAAATCGTGACCGCAGTCCAAAACATTGCTGAAGAAGTAGCAAAGGGAGAAATACAGGCAGAAGAAATCGATGATGAAGTGATTGCCAACCATCTAATGACAGGTTTCTTGCCCAAAGAATTACAAGATCCTGAGTTGATGATCCGTACAAGCGGAGAAGAGCGGATCAGTAATTTTCTGTTATGGCAGATTGCATATAGTGAATTGTATTTTACAAAAGCACTTTGGCCTGATTTTGACGGTGCACATCTTGAAGAAGCAATTGCCTCTTATCAAAATCGAGATCGTCGATTCGGCGGTGTAAAAAAAACAGAAAATGAGAAAGGGGATCAGTCATGAAACAACGTGTAATCACAGCAGCCGTGGCGCTTGTCTTGTTTATTCCGATTATATGGATTGGGGGCATAGCGGTTGAGCTTACCGCAGCAGTCTTAGCTGTGGTAGGAGTTTATGAGCTTTTCCGGATGAAAGGATTGACTCTCCTAAGTTTTGAAGGAGTTTTATCCGCTATTGGTGCAGTGCTCCTTGTCTTGCCAAAAGAAAGATGGTTCTTCTTTCTTCCAGAGAACGTCAGTACATTTATGCTATTTTATCTTATCGTTATGATCCTTTTAGGGACGTCAGTTATATCTAAAAATACGTATACGATTGATGAAGCAGGTTTCCCAGTACTTGTCAGTTTGTATGTAGGAATAGGCTTCCAGAATTTCGTCAATGCACGAACAGAAAGTTTAGCTGTTTTGATTTTTGGTCTGTTTATCGTTTGGGCAACTGATATTGGTGCTTATATGGTTGGCCGTCGTTATGGACAACACAAGTTAAGTCCGGATATTTCACCGAACAAAACGATTGAAGGCGCGTTAGGCGGGATCGGAAGTGCTGTTGTAGTCGCATTTCTTTATCTATTGTTGTATCCAGCAAAAGAACTATTCAATCATGGTATGTTTGTCATGCTTCTGATGACGATTATTTTTTCGGCAGTCGGACAATTTGGCGATTTGGTCGAATCAGCAATCAAACGCCATTATGATGTGAAAGACTCAGGAAATATCTTACCGGGCCACGGGGGAATCTTAGACCGTTTCGATAGCTTGCTGTTTGTATTTCCTATCATGCATTTATTTGGCATTATTTAGTAAGTATACCTGCGTTTCTTTGTGATTTTCATAAAAGACGCAGGTTTTTGTTTCTCATTTTATTGATACTATTGGTGTCTTAGGTATACTATGGTAAAATTATAGTGTTTTAACGTTGTTTAAAAAAACACACAAAAAACAAGTAAAGGAGAAAAAAGCTATGAAAACGATACTAACATTTATCATTGTTTTTGGTATATTAGTGATTGTTCATGAGTTTGGTCATTTCTTCTTTGCGAAACGATCAGGAATCCTCGTTCGCGAATTTGCTATCGGTATGGGTCCGAAAATTTATGGGCATCAAGCAAAAGACGGGACAACATATACGCTTCGCCTATTACCTATTGGCGGTTATGTTCGAATGGCAGGCAATGGGGATGATGAAACAGAAATGGCACCAGGTATGCCTCTTTCTCTTTTACTAAATTCTGACGGCATCGTAGAGAAGATAAATTTAAGTAAGAAAATCCAATTGACAAATGCTATCCCAATGGAATTGAGCCGTTATGATTTAGAAGATGAGCTGACTATCACTGGTTATGTGAATGGAGATGAAACAGAAGTAGTGACCTATCCTGTCGATCACGATGCGACGATTATTGAAACCGACGGAACAGAAATCAGAATTGCACCAAAAGATGTACAGTTCCAATCGGCTAAACTGTGGCAGCGTATGCTGACCAATTTTGCCGGTCCAATGAATAACTTTATCTTGGCAATCGTGTTATTTATTATTCTTGCATTCATGCAAGGCGGTGTTCAAGTGACAAATACTAATCGTGTAGGAGAGATTATCCCTAATGGTGCTGCGGCAGAAGCAGGCTTAAAAGAAAATGATAAGGTAGTTAGCGTGGACGGTAAAGAAATCCACACTTGGAACGATTTGACAACAGTCATCACGAAAAATCCAGGTAAAACATTAGATTTTGAGATCGAACGAGAAGGTAAGATGCAATCTGTCGACGTGACACCGAAATCGGTAGAGTCAAATGGCGAAAAAGTTGGCCAACTTGGCATACAAGCCCCAATGAATACAGGTTTTATGGATAAGATCATCGGCGGAACACGTCAAGCTTTTAGCGGTTCATTGGAAATTTTCAAAGCCTTAGGATCACTGTTTACAGGTTTTAGTTTAGATAAATTAGGCGGACCTGTTATGATGTACCAATTATCTTCAGAAGCAGCAAACCAAGGTGTAACAACTGTTATTGGTTTGATGGCGCTTCTTTCAATGAACCTTGGAATCGTCAATCTGCTTCCGATCCCTGCCTTAGATGGTGGGAAATTAGTGTTGAATATTTTTGAAGGGATTCGTGGGAAACCATTAAGTCAAGAAAAAGAAGGAATATTGACATTAGCTGGCTTTGGATTTTTAATGTTGTTGATGGTGCTAGTTACATGGAACGATATTCAACGATTCTTTTTCTAGAAAAAGTTGACAAATAGGGTATAATAACAAACGATAACTATTTTGAGGAAATAAAGGAGTATATAGAATGAGACAATCAAAAATGTTGATTCCAACATTACGTGAAGTTCCAAATGATGCAGAAGTATTAAGTCATCAAATCTTGCTAAGAGCTGGATATATCCGTCAAGTATCAGCGGGTATCTATTCTTATCTGCCATTAGCAAATCGTGTATTAGAAAAGCTGAAACGTATCATGCGGGAAGAATTTGAAAAAATCGGTGCGGTAGAGATGCTGATGCCTGCTATCTTGCCAGCAGAACTTTGGGAAGAGTCAGGACGTTACGAAACATATGGTCCAAACTTGTATCGTTTCAAGGACCGTAATGATCGAAAAATGATTCTTGGACCAACTCACGAAGAGACTTTTACTGATTTGATGCGTAATGAAATTAATTCATATAAGAAATTACCTTTGAATCTTTATCAAATCCAACCTAAGTATCGTGACGAAAAACGTCCTCGCTTTGGTTTGCTTCGCGGACGTGAGTTTATCATGAAAGATGCATATTCTTTCCATGCAACGGAAGAAAGTTTAGACGAAACGTATAAAGATTATGAAAAAGCCTATACCGAAGTCTTTAAGCGTTGCGGTTTGGAATTTCGTTCGATCATCGGAGACGGTGGCGCAATGGGCGGGAAAGACTCAAAGGAATTCATGGCGATCTCAGAGATCGGGGAGGATACGATTTGTTATTCGACTGAAAGTGATTATGCTGCAAACTTGGAGATGGCTACAAGCTACTATGTGTCAAAAAAATCGCATGAAACACAGCTTGAATTAGAGAAAGTAGCTACACCTAACGTAAAATCAATTGACGAAGTAGCAGATTTCTTTTCTGTTGAACCTCAAAAAATCATCAAGTCTGTATTGTTCATTGCGGATGAACAACCTGTCCTTGTTTTGGTACGCGGAGACCATGAAGTCAATGACGTAAAACTGAAAAACTATCTATCTGCTGACTTTTTAGAAGAAGCGACGGAAGAAGAAGCACAAAAATATCTAGGTGCTGAGTTTGGTTCTGTCGGACCAATCGGTGTTTCAGAGGATGTAAAAGTATATGCAGACCGTTATGTCCAAGATTTAGCGAATGCCATTACTGGAGCGAACGAAACAGGCTTCCACTATAAAAATGTGAATCCAGAACGCGATTTCACTGTGCTTTCTTATGAAGATCTTCGTTTTGTACAAGAAGGAGATCCTTCACCAGACAACAACGGTGTTCTTGCCTTTACTCGAGGAATCGAAATCGGACATATCTTCAAAATTGGCACTCGTTACAGTGAATCTATGGGGGCAACCGTTCTAGACGAAAACGGACGGGAAAAATTTGTGATTATGGGCTGTTATGGTATCGGTGTGAGCCGTTTATTATCAGCAATCGTAGAACAACATTCAGATGAACAAGGAATCAATTGGCCAAAAGGAATTGCGCCATTTGATCTGCATATCGTCCAAATGAATCTAAAAGACGAATACCAAACAAACTTGACGAATGAACTAGAAGAAGCGATGACAAAAGCTGGCTATGAAGTACTGGTTGATGACAGAAATGAACGCGCAGGAGTGAAATTCGCGGATTCTGATTTGATTGGCTGTCCAATCAGAATTACTGTCGGTAAAAAAGCAGTAGAAGGAATCGTAGAAGTGAAAATCAAGAAAACTGGCGAAATGGTTGAAGTACGTAAAGAAGAATTGGCGAATACTTTACCAATCCTCTTGAACCAAGGGGAATAATAAGCGTTAAAACACAGAAAAGTAAAATAGCTGAATCAGCTGTTTTTGACAACCTGATGTTTCGCTTTTAAAATTGGAACTGTGATGTGAATCACAGTTCCAATTTTTTAATGTAAAACTCAGAAAAAACGAGTATACTAAAGGGTACTGAAAAAGAAGAGGATACGATGCAATCAATTGCATAGTTTCTCATCAGAAAGGGCGTATATCTTTGTCAGAAAAACGAGATTTATTTGAAAAACTGTTGGAACAAATCCAACTAGAGGAAGCAGAAAAAAATCATCCACTGCTTACTGCTGGTGAAATGGATAGTGTAGTGGTCCATCGTAAATCGCGTTTATGGGAATTTACGCTGCATTTTTCTAAAATTTTGCCTATTATGCTGTATCGTTCATTGGCTCAGCATCTGACTGTCGCTTTTAAAGAGATTGCACAAGTCAAATTGAATATCTTAGCAGATGACCAGACATTCGATGAACAGCTCTTGCAAGATTACTGGGCCCAAGCTTTGGAAAATCAGCAATGCGATACACCACTAGCACAGCAAGTATTGAAAACGCAAGTACCTGTGATAAAAGATCGTAAAGTCATCTTGCCAATCGACAGTACAGGGGCTATTTCATATTTGAAACAGCAATACTTACCATTAGTAGAAGAGTTGTTCGTCAGTTACGGATTCCCGAAATTTCGTATCGAACCAGAAGTGGATGAGCAGCAAGCGGAACGTGTATTGAAACTTTTTGAAGAACGTAAACAAGAACAGGCAGAAGCCTTTATGAAGCAAGCAGCTGAAAGTCTAGTTGTTCATGAGCAAAAGAAAAAAGAAAGAAAAGAACAGTCACCAGCTCTTGAAGGACCCATCCAGCTAGGACGAAATATTCCAGCAGATGAGCCCACAACACCAATGATCAATATCGTCGAAGAAGAACGACGGGTCACTCTTGAAGGGTATGTGTTCGATAAAGAAGTCAGAGAACTACGCTCAAAACGCAAGATCTTGACTTTGAAAATCACAGATTATACTTCATCATTTATCGTCAAAAAATTCTCAAATGGCGAAAAAGATGAACAGATATTTGATGCGATCAGTGTCGGAAGCTGGTTAAAGGTACGTGGAAGTATCCAAGAAGATACGTTTGTCCGTGATTTGGTCATGAATGCGCAAGATATCGTTGAAGTCAAACACACCCCTCGTAAAGATTATGCTCCTGAAGGGGAAAAACGGGTAGAACTTCATGTTCACAGCAATATGAGTACGATGGATGCAACGAATAGCATTTCTGATCTGGTGGCACAAGCAGGAAAATGGGGACACCGTGCCATCGCCATTACGGACCATGGTGGCGCACAAGCCTTTCCAGAAGCTCATAGTGCCGGGAAAAAAGCAGGCGTGAAAATCTTATACGGTGTGGAAGCGAATGTCGTAGATGATGGCGTACCTATTGCTTATAATGATGCGCATGAAGCATTAAACGAAGCCACATATGTCGTATTTGACGTGGAAACGACAGGATTGTCTGCGGTATACGATACCATCATCGAGCTCGCTGCAGTCAAAATGTACAAAGGAAATGTGATCGAAAGCTTTGATGAATTTATCGATCCAGGACATCCTTTATCCCGAACAACGGTGGATTTGACAGGTATTACGGATGAAATGGTTCGAGGATCGAAGTCAGAAGAAGAAGTCTTGCGGATGTTCCTTGAGTTTTCAAAAGGTACAATTCTGGTAGCACACAACGCGGCTTTTGATATGGGGTTCTTGAATACTAGCTACGCAAGATATGGCATTCCTGAAGCAACTAATCCAGTTATTGATACCTTAGAATTAGCCAGATATCTGTATCCGCAATTCAAACGTTTCGGATTAGGTGTGTTATCCAAAAAATTTGGTGTCAGCTTGGAACAGCATCACCGAGCAATCTATGATGCTGAAGCAACAGGTCACTTAGCTTGGATTTTTGTCAAAGAAGCAATGGACAATCATCACATGCTTTATCATGATCAGCTAAATAAGCATATCGGAGAAGGAGATTCTTACAAACGAGCCCGACCTTTCCATGTAACGATTTTAGCAAAGAATCAGGCAGGACTGAAAGATTTGTTCAAACTGATTTCAATGTCGAATGTCGAATACTTCGAACGTGTCCCGCGAATACCACGCTCCCAATTGAAAAAGATGCGTGAAAATCTATTGATCGGCTCAGCTTGTGATAAGGGAGAAATCTTCGAAGCCATGATGCAAAAAGGGGTAGAAGAGGCAAGAAACCGAGCAAAATTCTACGATTATATTGAAGTTATGCCAAAAGCGGTCTATGCACCTTTGATCGAGCAAGAATTGGTAAAAAATGAACATGATTTGGAAGAAATTATCCAAAACTTGGTAGAAATCGGAAAAAGTTTGGATAAAATCGTTGTTGCAACAGGCAACGTTCATTATCTCAACGAAGAAGATGCCATTTACCGAAAAATTTTGATCAATTCTATGGGCGGAGCGAATCCGTTGAATCGTCATAGTTTGCCAGATGTCCATTTCCGAACAACTGATGAGATGCTCACCGCTTTTCACTTTTTAGGGGAAGAAACAGCAAAAGAGATTGTAGTGGATAACACGAATAAAATCGCAGATATCTGCGAAGAAGTGATTCCAGTCAAAGATGAACTTTATACACCGAAGATTCCAGGTTCAGAAGATGAGATATCAGAATTGAGTTACACAAAAGCAAAACAAATGTACGGAGATCCGTTACCTGAAATTATCCAAAAACGATTAGAAAAAGAGTTGAACTCTATTAATGGTAATGGCTTCTCGGTTATTTATCTGATCGCCCAAAAACTTGTGCATAAAAGTAATGAAGATGGCTATCTAGTAGGTTCACGTGGCTCTGTTGGCTCTAGCTTTGTTGCAACGATGACTGGGATCACTGAAGTGAATCCTTTAGCTCCCCATTATTACTGTCCAGAGTGCCAATATTCCGAGTTCTTTGAAGATGGCACGTACGGTTCTGGATTTGATATGCCAGAAAAACAATGTCCAAAATGTGGTGCACGCTTAAATAAAGATGGTCATGATATCCCATTTGAGACATTTTTAGGATTCCATGGAGACAAAGTGCCCGATATTGATTTGAACTTCTCAGGTGATTATCAAGCAGAAGCACATAACTATACGAAAGTATTGTTTGGTGAAGACTATGTTTACCGTGCCGGAACGATTGGTACAGTCGCCGATAAAACAGCATATGGCTATGTAAAAGGTTATGAAAGGGACAATAATCTGCAGTTTCGAAGTGCAGAAGTCGACAGATTGGCAAAGGGTGCAACAGGAGTCAAACGGACAACTGGTCAGCATCCTGGGGGGATTATCGTTATTCCAGATTATATGGATGTCTACGATTTTACGCCGATCCAATATCCAGCAGACGATCAAAATTCGGAATGGAAAACGACCCATTTTGATTTTCACTCAATCCACGACAATGTATTGAAATTGGATATTCTAGGACACGATGACCCAACTGTTATACGGATGCTTCAAGATTTATCAGGGATTGATCCACAAACGATTCCTACAGATGACCCGGAAGTGATGCGGATATTTGCTGGCCCTGAAGTACTAGGGGTAACTCAGGAACAGATTTATTCTAAAACAGGAACATTAGGTATTCCAGAATTCGGCACTCGTTTTGTTCGAGGAATGTTAGAAGAAACACATCCTACAACTTTTGCAGAACTACTTCAAATATCCGGACTGTCTCATGGTACAGATGTATGGTTAGGAAATGCCGAAGAATTGATTCGACGTGGGGATGCGACATTGGCGGAAGTAATCGGCTGTCGTGATGATATCATGGTTTATTTGATTCATGCTGGATTAGACAGCGGGATGGCATTTAAGATCATGGAAACTGTTCGTAAAGGGCAATGGAACAAGATTCCTGATGAATTGAGAGAAACCTATCTATCCGCGATGAAAGAAAATAATGTGCCTGATTGGTATATCGATTCTTGTTCAAAGATCAAGTATATGTTTCCAAAAGCCCATGCTGCAGCTTATGTATTGATGGCTCTTCGTGTTGCTTATTTTAAAGTTTATTTCCCTATTTTGTATTACTGTGCATACTTTTCTGTACGTGCGGATGATTTTGATCTAGTCTCCATGTGCAAAGGAAAAGATGCTGTGAAACAAGCAATGAAAGAAATCACGGACAAAGGGCTAGATGCTTCCGTAAAAGAAAAAAATCAGCTGACCGTGCTAGAATTAGCCAATGAAATGTTAGAACGAGGATTCAAATTTGGGATGATTGATCTGTACAAATCGGATGCAGTTAATTTTGTTATCGAAGGAGATACGTTAATTGCGCCATTTAGAGCTGTCCCTAGTTTGGGGACCAATGTAGCAAAACAAATCGTTGAGGCAAGAAAAGATGGTCCATTTTTATCTAAAGAAGATCTTGCTACTCGAGGGAAAGTTTCAAAAACATTGATTGAATATATGAACGATAATGGTGTATTGAAAGATTTACCAGACGAAAACCAATTATCGTTATTCGATATGTTATAAGCATCTGTTATCTTGTCTGCTTGTAATATTAAGCAGAGTATGGTATAGT
Source organism: Enterococcus sp. HMSC072F02 (assembly GCF_001837725.1). Taxonomy (NCBI): domain Bacteria; kingdom Bacillati; phylum Bacillota; class Bacilli; order Lactobacillales; family Enterococcaceae; genus Enterococcus; species Enterococcus sp. HMSC072F02. The sequence continues at coordinate 22,143 of NZ_KV833932.1, read as the reverse complement.
TTTTATAGGTAATGATACTAACTGTGAGTGAGCGGATTTTTCGCTCACTCTTTTTAATGGAATTACGTATTTAATTTTTAAGGAGGCGAAACTTTTGAGTAGCGTCGTTGAAACAGTCACAGAAATGGTGACACCGATTTTAGATGAACAACATTTTGAACTTGTCGAAGTCGAATTTGTAAAAGAAGGAAAAAGTTGGTTCTTACGAGTATTTATTGACAAAGAAGGCGGAATCGATATCGAAGAATGTGCCTTTGTCAGTGAGAAACTGAGCGAAAAACTTGATGCAGCAGATCCAGATCCGATTCCTCAAGCTTATTTCCTGGAGGTATCCTCCCCTGGAGCAGAGCGGCCATTGAAAAAAGAAAGCGACTATGAAAAGGCACTTGGCGATTATGTCCATGTCTCCTTATACCAACCAGTAGATGGCGAAAAACAATACGAAGGATTTCTTCAATCATTTGATGCTGAACAGCTTACATTGAAAATACGCATAAAAACACGAGAAAAAGAATTGACTTTTGACCGAAAAAATATTGCAAAAGCTCGCTTAGCTATCCAATTTTAATCACGGAGAGGAATCAGAAAAAATGAGTAAAGAAATGTTAAATGCGTTAGACGCTTTAGAAGCTGAAAAAGGGATCTCAAAAGAAATCGTGATCGATGCTTTAGAAGCAGCATTGGTTTCTGCATACAAACGCCACTATGGTCAAGCACAAAATGTCGAAGTGGAATTTGATCAGAAAAAAGGAAAGATCCATGTCTATGCAGTAAAAGAAGTAACGGAAGAAGTGATGGATTCACAGTTGGAAGTCTCATTGAAAGATGCACTTTTGATTAATCCAGCATATGAGATTGGTGATACGATCCGTTTTGAAGTCACACCAAAAGATTTTGGGCGGATCGCCGCGCAAACAGCTAAACAAGTTATCTTGCAGCGTGTACGTGAAGCAGAAAGAACGATCATTTATAACGAATTCAGTGCTTATGAAAAAGACATCATGCAAGGAATCGTCGAACGTCAGGATAAACGTTATATTTATGTCAACCTTGGCAAAATAGAAGCAGTTCTTTCTAAACAAGATCAAATGCCAAACGAATTTTACCAACCTCACGATCGTATCAAAGTCTATGTTTCTCGAGTAGAAAATACGTCTAAAGGTCCGCAAGTATTTGTTAGCCGCAGCCATCCAGATTTATTGCGTCGCTTATTTGAGCAAGAAGTCCCAGAAGTTTATGATGGAATCGTTGAAATCGTCAGCATTGCCCGTGAAGCCGGCGATCGATCAAAAGTAGCTGTCCGTTCAAATGATCAGAATATCGATGCAGTCGGTACATGTGTTGGGCCAAAAGGACAACGTGTCCAAGCAATCGTCAATGAATTAAAAGGCGAAAACATGGATATTGTTGAATGGAATGAAGACCCAGCTGTATTCATTGCAAATGCATTGAATCCTGCACAAGTCATGGATGTGATTTTTGATGAAACCAATCCTAAAGCTTGCACAGTTGTCGTTCCAGACTATCAATTATCGTTAGCAATCGGTAAACGTGGACAAAACGCACGTTTAGCTGCTAAATTGACTAACCATAAAATCGATATCAAATCAGAATCTGATATGGCGGAATTTTATGAAAAACAAGAACAACAAAAGGAAACAGAAGAATTGCATGACGAAGCAATCGTTCAGTCAGATTTGACAGACGATGAGTATGAAGCAATTGCGTTCAATAATGAAACGGTCGAAGAAAAACCAGAAGCCTAACTTTAGTAAGGAGGCAAAGAGATGAAACAAAGGAAAATTCCTTTACGCAAATCCGTGGTTTCAGGTGAAATGAAACCTAAAAAAGAGATGGTCCGAATCACCCGTTCAAAAGAAGGGGAAGTATCGATCGATCCAACTGGAAAAATGCCTGGACGAGGAGCGTATGTCTCACTTGAGCCGGAAGAAGTACAACAAGCTTGGGATAAAAAAATTCTCGATCGAGTACTCGAAACAACTTTAACAGATGAGTTTTATCAAGAACTTCTTGACTATGTCACTCACCAAAAAGCACGTAAAGAGTTATTTGGAAAATGAATACAGTCAATCGGCAAAAAGTCATGAATCTCATGGGTCTGGCGATGCGCGCGGGAAAACTGATTACGGGCGAAGAACTGACCATAGCTGAAATCCGCAAACAAAAAGCAAAATTGGTTTTTGTGGCAACAGATGCAAGTGAGAATACAAGAAAAAAGATAAAAGATAAGAGTTCATACTATGAAGTTCCTTGCTTTGAGCTATTTTCTGAAGCAGAAATCACGCAGATGATCGGAAAACCTCGCAAGGTATTCGGAATAATGGATGCCGGATTTGCGAAGAAGACCAAGGAGCTAATTGAAGGTTAGGAAGGTGATTGCATGGGCAATAAAAGAATCTATGAATTAGCAAAAGAACTCAAAAAATCTAGTAAAGACGTCGTGGAAAAAGCACAACAACTTGGCATCGATGTGAAAAACCATATGGGTGCGATTACTAGCAGTGATGAGAAGAAATTGCAACAAGCGTTCAAAAACCCAAGCACGAAACAACAAGCTGCACAACAAGCAAGCAGAAAACCAGCCAATCAACAGCCGAACGATCAACGTAAAAAAGAAGCAACAAATAATCAACAAAAAAATAAAAATAACCGCAGTTATCAAGATCGCGGTCAAGGGAGCGGTCAAGTGAATCAAGGAAAAAAACCAACAACAAACCAAAATAATACGGGGAATACTAGCAGTCAAAATCGTCCAGGAACGAGCCAAGGCGGCAATCAAAACCGTACCAACAACAAACCAAACAATAACAATCGCGGCAAATTTAATAATAACAACCGTAATCGTTATAATAAAAAGGGTAAAAAAGGCAAACAGCAACAATCAACTAAGCCAGCTGTACCACCACGCAAATTCCGTGAATTGCCAGATGTATTAGAGTATACTGAAGGCATGAACGTAGCAGACATCGCGAAAAAAATTCATCGTGAGCCAGCAGAAATCATTAAAAAATTATTTATGCTTGGCGTCATGGTCAATCAAAACCAAGCACTGGATAAAGATACGATTGAACTGTTAGCTACGGACTATGGTATGGAACCACAAGAAAAAGTCCAAGTTGATATTGCAGATATCGATAAATTCTTCGAGTCGGAAGAAGTTGATCCAGATAAATTAGTCTCACGTCCGCCAGTAGTAACGATTATGGGACACGTAGACCACGGGAAAACAACCTTATTGGATACATTGCGCCATTCACGTGTAACAAGCGGCGAAGCCGGCGGAATCACGCAGCATATCGGCGCCTACCAGATTGATATCGATGGCAAACCAATCACTTTCTTGGATACACCAGGACATGCGGCCTTTACAAGTATGCGTGCACGTGGAGCAAGTATCACAGATATCACGATTTTAGTTGTCGCTGCAGATGACGGTGTCATGCCGCAAACCGTTGAAGCAATCAACCATGCCAAAGCAGCAGGCGTTCCAATTATCGTCGCTGTAAACAAAATTGATAAACCAGGTGCAAACCCTCAACATGTTATGCAAGAATTAAGTGAGTATGAGTTAATTCCTGAAGCATGGGGTGGAGAAACGATCTTTGTTGAGATCTCAGCGAAATTCGGCCAAAACATCGAAGAATTGCTGGAAATGATTCTGTTAGTCGCAGAAGTAGAAGATTTAAAAGCAGATCCAACACAACGCGCAATCGGAACAGTGATCGAAGCACGTCTTGATAAAGGTAAAGGTCCTGTGTCAACCTTACTTGTCCAAGAAGGAACACTTCATGTTGGTGACCCAATCGTTGTCGGTAATACTTACGGACGTGTCCGTGTAATGACAAACGATCTTGGCCGTCGCGATAAAGAAGCAGGACCTGCAACGCCAGTAGAAATCACTGGCTTGAATGATGTACCTCAAGCAGGTGACCGTTTCGTAGTCTTCGAAGACGAAAAGACAGCACGTGCAGCGGGTGAAGAACGCGCAAAACGTGCATTATTGGAAAACCGTGCTGCAAGCAGCCGTGTAACCTTGGACAACTTGTTTGAAAGCTTGAAAGAAGGCGAGCTAAAAGAAGTTAACGTCATTATTAAAGCCGACGTTCAAGGTTCAGCAGAAGCATTAGCTGCCTCACTGAAAAAAATCGAAGTTGAAGGTGTACGTGTGAAAATCGTCCATTCAGCGGTAGGTGCAATCAATGAAAGTGACGTAACACTTGCAGCAGCAAGTAATGCGATTATCATTGGATTTAACGTCCGTCCTACACCTCAAGCAAAAGCGCAAGCAGAAGCTGAAGAAGTAGACATTCGCTTACACCGTATCATTTATAAAGCTATTGATGAAATCGAAACAGCGATGAAAGGAATGCTAGATCCTGAATTTGAAGAAAAAATCACTGGTCAAATGATTGTACGTGAAACATTCAAAGTATCCAAAGTAGGCACAATCGCTGGTGCATATGTAACAGAAGGCTATATCCGCAGAGACAGCGGCGTCCGTGTGATCCGTGACGGTATCGTTATCTACGAAGGCCAATTGGCAAGTTTGAAACGTTTCAAAGATGACGTAAAAGAAGTCAAAATGGGCTATGAATGCGGTGCTATGATTGAAAAATTCAATGACATCAAAGTAGATGACGTAATTGAAGGGTTTATCATGGAAGAAGTCAAAAATGACTAAAAACTGATAAAGGAGGCCAATCATTATGGCTAACTATCGTGATCGCCGAGTCGGTCAAGAAATCTTAAAAGAAGTCAATGCGATCCTACGTAAAAAAGTAAGAGATCCTCGTGTGCAAGATGTAACGATCACTGATGTACACGTAACAGGCGATCTTCAACAAGCAACAATCTATTACAGCATCCTTTCTGATTTAGCTTCTGAAAAGAAAAAAGCACAAGAAGGATTGGATAAAGCATCAGGATTGATTCGTCGTGAGCTGGGGCACAATCTAAGTATTTACAAAACACCTGAATTGTCCTTTGAATTAGATGAATCAGTTGTCTATGGCAACCATATCGATGAATTGCTTCGCGACTTGAACAAAGACTAATTAAAAAATCCCGCAAATCCTGTGAAATCAGGGGTTGCGGGATTTTTTTGTTTTCATTAAGACGTATTGCCTAAGAGTTCCATGACTTTAGTCTTGCGGCGTGTCAGTTAACCAAAAAAGAGAAAAAGAAAAAATTCGACTTTCTTTTTTCTATAGTATATAAATTTTTGCATATAGATAAAGATCAAGATACCGATGAGGGAAGCTAGATTGTAATCCATTGTAGTGACAGTCAGGTTATATAGCCAAGTAACTAGAAGATCAGTGGAATCTGCACTATAAAAGTTTGAATTTGTCGGTCTGCCGTCAGTTAAAAGAAAAATCACGTTGAAGTTATTGACAAGATATAAAATCCAAGCAAATGAACAGAAGTGCTTATTAGGTTTCAATTGGGAGTATCTGCGCTAGAATAAGAGTAATAATGAAAAGGAGTGTTACGTATGGATCATTCTAGTAAAGAATACTTTGATAAAATGACGGCTTGGTGGCGTGCTGCCAATTATCTTTCTGTCGGGTAAATTTATCTTAAAGATAACCCCTTACTGAGACGTACGTTGAAACCAGAAGATGTCAAAAAACATCCAATCGGTCATTGGGGAACGATTCCTGGCCAAAATTTTATTTATGTCCATTTGAACCGAGTCATCAATAAATATGATTTGAACATGTTTTATATCGAAGGACCAGGACACGGCGGACAAGTCATGGTATCGAATGCTTATTTAGATGGAAGTTACACAGAAATCTATCCAGAAGTAACGGAAGATGAGACGGGAATGCAAAAATTATTCAAGCGATTTTCATTTCCTGGAGGCATTGCTTCTCATGCAGCACCAGAAACACCAGGTTCTATCCATGAAGGCGGAGAGCTTGGATACTCTCTTTCACATGGAGTCGGAGCTGTATTAGACAATCCTGAAGTAATTTCTGCTGTCGTGATTGGTGATGGTGAAGCAGAAACCGGTCCTTTAGCTGGAAGCTGGTTCTCAAATGTCTTTATCAATCCGGTGACAGATGGAGCTGTTTTACCAATCCTTCATTTAAATGGTGCTAAAATAGCCAACCCAACGATCTTGGCACGTAAAACAGATGAAGAATTAGCAAATTACTTTAACGGACTTGGCTGGGAACCTTTCTTTATTGAAGGAAATGATCCAGAAAAATTAAATCCTGTTATGGCTGAAAAAATGGATCAAGCAATCGAGAAAATCAAATCCATCCAAAAAGAAGCTCGCCTGAAGACAGCAACAGATGTGGTGATGCAAAAATGGCCAGTATTGATCGTACGCACACCAAAAGGATGGACCGGTCCAGAAGAATGGGACGGGGAGCCAATTGAAGGAACCTTCCGAGCACACCAAGTACCGATTCCTGTAGATCAAGAACATATGGATCATGCAGATGCTTTACTCCGTTGGTTGAAATCCTATGAACCAGAAAAATTATTTGATGCACAAGGACGTATTTTAGAAGAAATCAGAGAAATCGCGCCCACTGGTGACCAAAGAATGGCAAAAAATCCTATCATCAATGGTGGAATCGATCCGAAACCGCTTGTTATGCCAGATTGGAAAAAATATACTTTGCAATTTGAACAACCGGGCTCCGTTAAAGCAGAAGATATGACTGAACTTGGTAAATTCGTTCGCGAGATCATTGAGAAAAATCCAGAAAATTTCCGTATATTCGGACCAGATGAAACAAAATCAAATCGATTGAATCAAGTTTTCAAAACGACAAATCGCCAAAGGATGGAAAAAATCGAACCAGAAAATGATGAATGGCTTTCGCCATCTGGCCGTGTCATCGACAGTCAATTATCGGAACATCAAGATGAAGGGTTCTTAGAAGGGTACGTTCTGACTGGACGGCATGGTTTTTTTGCAAGTTACGAATCATTTTTGCGAGTGGTTGACTCTATGCTGACTCAGCACTTCAAATGGATGCGGAAATCACGTGACCTTTCTTGGCGAAATAATTATCCTTCGCTGAATCTCATTGCAAGCTCAACAGTCTTCCAGCAAGATCACAATGGATATAGCCACCAAGATCCAGGAATATTGACACATTTGGCAGAAAAAAAGGCGGAGTTCATCCGTGAATATCTGCCTGCGGATGCAAATACGTTGCTCGCAGTCATGGACAAAGCATTCCGCTCGTCAGAAAAAATTAATTTGATCATCTCTTCCAAACATCCGCGTGCTCAATTTTACTCAGCAGAAGAAGCAGCCGTCTTAGTGAATGAAGGCTTGAAAATCATTGATTGGGCTTCGACAGCAAAAGAGGAGGAACCTGAATTGGTCATTGCTGCTGCAGGAACGGAATCTAACTTAGAAGCATTAGCAGCTGTGACTTTGCTGCTGGAAGAATTCCCAAAACTAAAAATCCGGTTCATCAATGTCGTAGATTTATTGAAATTACGTCATCCGAGTCAAGATCCGCGTGGATTGAGCGATGAAGAATTTGACAAATATTTTACAAAAGACAAACCGATCTTATTTGCTTTCCACGGTTATGAAACTTTGATCCGCACGATTTTCTTTGATCGTCATAACCATCATTTAATGATTCATGGCTACAAAGAAAACGGAGATATCACGACACCGTTTGACATGCGTGTGGTAAATGAACTTGACCGTTATCATTTGGCAAAAGATGCAGCTTTAAAAATCAAAGGAAGTCAAGCAGAAGATTTTGCAAAAAAAATGGATCAGAAATTACAAGAACATCAAAACTATATTCGTGAAAATGGTATTGATCTGCCAGAAGTATTGGATTGGAAATGGAAAAATCTTGACCAATAAAATGATAAAATCGACCCTGAAAAACAGATTTTTTTACATTGATCAAGAAACTGAAAAAATAAATAAAAAAAACGGAAAAAAGACTGGAAGAATGACCAGTCTTTTTTTTCGTTTTTGGGAAGTGAGAACCAATCTATTTACCTGTAAGCCACCCATAAATCCAATCAAATGGCGCAAAGAAAAAATCTTCCATTCTATTCCCTCCTTTAAAAAAGCATAACATGATTTCTATTTACATGAGCATGAATTTTGTTACGTTTTTATTGCCGAAAAATAAAAACCGTTCATTATGATGTCAAATTCGTCAGTAATAGATGCAATGTGTTATAATAATTCAGTTAAATCAAAAATGAAATGGAGAAAAGACATGGACGGGTTATTACCTTTATGGAAAGAACGCGGAATGACAAGTCATGATTGCGTATTCAAATTAAGAAAAATCTTACATACGAAAAAAATCGGACATGGGGGTACGCTTGACCCGGATGTAGACGGTGTATTGCCTATTTGTATTGGAAAAGCCACAAAAGTTATCGAATATTTGACAGATTCTGGGAAAATTTATGTGGGCGAGATGACTCTAGGTTTCAGTACAACGACGGAAGATCGATCCGGAGAACGAGTAGAAACAAAACCAGTGGATATGTCTTTATCTGAAGAAAAAATAGATGAAGTGATGGCTTCATTTATTGGTGAAATCACCCAGATACCGCCCATGTACTCAGCGGTAAAAGTAAACGGTAAACGGTTATATGAATATGCACGGAATAATGAACCAGTGGATCGGCCTGTTAGAAAGGCTCAAATTTACCGTTTTATCCGAACAAGTGAACTGACAAGAGACGAAGTGGCAGGAACCATTTCTTGGCGTTTCGAAGTAGAATGCGGGAAAGGAACCTATGTCCGTACATTAGCTGTGGATACAGGCAAGAAACTTGGTTACCCTGCACACATGTCTGATCTCACTCGAACAGCAAGTGCCGGTATGGCCCAAAAAGAAGCGTTAACATTAGAAGAAGTAGCTCAAGCTGTAGAAAACGGTACGATCGATGAGTATTTGCTGCCAATTGAAAAAGGAGTGGAACGGTTCAAACGAGTAGATATTACTGATGAGGTATGGCAGAAAGTAAAAAACGGTATGAGACTTGATTATACTGTATTTGCGCTCCCAGAAATGCCTTCAGAGGAAATTGCCTTGTTTTATAAAGGCAAAGTCGTAAGTATCTATCAGCCAAACCCGAAAGAAAAAAATAAACTAAAACCTAGTAAAGTATTGAGAAATGAGGAATGACGAATGAATATCATCAAGATCAGACATCCTTACCAACCAGAACAAATTCCAGAAGACGATGTCGTTTTAGTACTGGGATTTTTTGACGGCGTGCATATTGGACACCAGAAAGTCATAAAGACAGGTATGGAAATTGCGCAAAAAGAAGGATTGAAATTAGCATTGATGACTTTCAATCAACATCCATCGATTGTTTTTAAGAAGATCGATCCTAGCAGTGTGAAGTATTTGACTAGCCTGAAGCAAAAAGAAGAAAAAATGGCAGATTTGGGTATCGATTATTTATATGAAGTCGATTTTACTTCTTCTTTTGCTCATTTAGCGCCACAAGAGTTTGTTGATCAATATATCGTAGGATTACATGCGAAATATGCTGTTTCCGGTTTTGATTACACCTATGGACCGAAAGACATTGCGGATGTCGCTCATTTTCCTGAATATGCTAAGGGAAGATTCAAAATCGTCACAGTCTCTAAAGAAGAAGAACAAGGCGAAAAAATCAGCTCTACACGTATTCGAGGATTGCTAGACAGCGGTCAAGTAAAAGAAGCGGCAAAACTATTAGGTTGCATATACGAGGTAGAGGGGGTAGTTGTTCATGGCGATGCACGAGGCAGATTATTAGGATTCCCTACAGCAAATGTCAAAGTAAAGAGCACAGTCCATTTACCTAAAGAAGGTGTTTATGTATCGGAAATAAAAATTGGGGAAACTTGGTATCCAGCCATGGGTTCCATTGGACATAATGATACATTTGGTGAAGGACGGGAGCTGACTGTAGAATTATATATTTTGGACTTTAATCAAGATATCTATGGCGAGCATGTCAAAGTACGTTGGAATCAATTTTTAAGAGATCAAGTGAAATTTTCAAGTGTAGAGGAATTGATTGAACAACTCAAGGATGATGAACAAGCAACAGCTGAATATTTTTCTCAGCAATAAAATAATGTCCGTGAGAGCTAATCTTTATGCATAACTAGCAATTACAACGAAATGGTTGATAAATAAGCGTATGAAAGGCTGTGACAAAAGTCTTGTCACAGCCCTTTTTCCGAATAAATGTGTTCCAGAAGTAGCTTCTTTCGGAAATAAGCCGAAATTTCACAAAAATTTTGAGAAGCAATTTTCGTCCATTCCTTCTTATTTCTTGAAGCTGAACACTTCTGTCACAAACTCTTTCTTTATAGAAATAGAAGGATGCTACCAACCAATGAAAACGATTACTGGAGCGTATCATTTGCTTTAGACTATATATATTGGTGTACACTCACTTTAAGGCGGAAATAAAAGTTATCCGTAATAACAGGTTTAGGTATAAAAAGGAGTGGGTACTATGTATAAGGAATTAGAAAACAAAGTCGCAGTAGTAACTGGCGGCTCAAAAGGGATTGGAACAGCGATTGCTCAACGATTCGGGAAAGAAAAAATGAATGTAGTCGTCAACTATAATTCGGATAAAGAAGGGGCAGAAAAAGCAGTCAAAGCAATCGAAGAGGCAGGCGGAAAAGCAGTCTCTGTACAAGCAGATGTCAGTTCTGAAGAAGGAATACAGCGTTTACTTGATACGGCTTTAGAAAATTTTGGGACACTAGACATTTGGGTTAATAATGCTGGGATGGAAAATCAGCATCCGACCCATGAACTTAGCCTTGAAGATTGGGAAAGAGTATTAAAAGTAAATTTGACTGGCGTTTTTATCGGAACGAAAGCAGCTTTGAATTATTTTACAGAGAATGATAAAAAAGGAAATATCATCAATATGTCTTCTGTTCATGAACAAATCCCATGGCCAACATTTGCTCATTACGCTGCTTCAAAAGGCGGGGTAAAATTATTTACCGAAACGGTAGCAATGGAGTACGCACCTAAGGGAATCAGAATCAATAGTATAGGACCTGGCGCTATCCGTACACCTATTAATGCGGCAAAATTTGATGATCCTGAACAAAAAGAACTCTTGGAAAGTATGATCCCGCTAGGACGCGTAGGTGAACCAAAAGAAATAGCAGCGGCAGCTGCATGGTTGGCTTCAGATGAATCCAGTTATGTTACAGGTATTACACTATTTGCAGATGGTGGGATGACTTTATATCCTTCGTTCCAAGGTGGAAAAGGATAAGGGTGAATAAAAATGGGTTTATTGATTGCATTGATCCCGGCAGTTGGGTGGGGGATCCAGCCACTGATTTTGAAAAAGATTGGCGGCAGACCAACAAATGAGATATTAGGAACTGGTATTGGAGCGGTGCTTGTTGGCTTACTCGTTCAATTATTCGCTTCTCCAGCTGGCATTTCAGTGACTACATTTTTGATTAGTTTACTTTCTGGTACATTTTGGGTTATTGGACAAACAGGACAGTATACATCTTTCAACTTGATTGGTGTTTCTAAAACGATGCCTATCTCGACTGCATTACAGTTAGTCGGAACCTCGTTGATTGGTGTCTTTGCTTTTGGAGAATGGTCTGGAAGTATGGGGAAAATCATTGGTGCAGCAGCGATCATTCTTCTTGTATTTGGCTCTGCTTTAACGGCAATCAGTGATGATCCTGGAAAAAAAGGCGGTATCACAAAAGGAATTAGTCTATTAGCATCAACAAGTATTGGTTATTGGGTTTACAGTGCATTGCCCAAACTAGTTGATGCAAGTGGACTTTCCATTTTCTTTCCGCAAATGATCGGTGTCTTTTTAGGGGCAGTTATTTATGTGATTTTCCGAAAACCAACTGCATTTTCTGAAGACAAAAGTTGGAAAGCAACAATAGTTGGAGCCATCTTCAGTGTGTCAGCGTTGGCTTATATTTTTTCAGCGAATGAAAATGGGGTTGCTACTGCATATATCATTACACAACTAAACGTAGTTATCTCTACATTAGGCGGTATGTACATCCTGCATGAAAATAAGACACCAAAAGAAAAAAAATTAACGATTATCGGCTTGTTGCTGATCGTAGTAGGAAGTATGGTCACGGTCTTTATTTGAGGATAAAGAGAGCAAAAGATTACTTATAAAAAGAGGCCGGGACAGAAGCGTTTAACTCCAAGAAATAAGAAGAAATTCACGAAAATTGCTTTTCAAATTTTTGTGAATTTCAGCTTATTTCCGAAGGAGTTGCTTCTGCTTCCGCCGTTTATACGTGTTTAGAGCGTGAGACAAAAGTGTTATTTACTTTTGTCCACGCTCTTTTTAATCGTCTAAGAAACAAGTGAAATATCTGTCTGCATCAATAATTTTCCATTGATCCATTGACTAAAGTTCGTTACATAATTAAAATTACCACCTATAAGTATGTCCGCATGATTATCTTTATAAAGATCGTATTGTAAAAGACGGTCTTTTTTATTTGCGTAAACATCGTTATGGTACTGAACTAATTGTTCTCGGAATTGATTGATCGCTGTAAAATCACGATACTGAAGGTTGAAACGCATCGTGATTGGTGTATCTAGCATGAATCGTTGCATGTCTTTTGCTGCTTCATCTGCTTGATCTCCGTAAAGAAATTCAAAAAGATTACGTTCAGAAAATTTCCATTGTCCGCCGACCTTTGTTCCTTTTAGTTTTCCTTCATGAAGATAATTTCTGATAGAACGTGTAGTAACACCTAATTGTTCGGCTAATTCATTTACTGAGTAAAAATCTTTCAATGTTCCCCCTCCTATGTGAATGATTCTATTGGTTTGGTTGTTAGTTGCTTTATCACGAGATGTAGAAAGAACGATCTCACTTAAAGTCATTGCAAAAAACGAATCAGAAAATTCTAACTTTTCTTTCTCTAAAGAAATTCATTCTCTTCTAAAGTGATATTATATTTAAATATACCTGAAAATAATGGATAGTATTATGAAAGATTGCTGATATTTTCTCGTATTTTTTCCTTATTCAAAAGATTTGCAGGAAAATTGCTGAAAAAATTTTACTAAGTTGAAAATTCAAGGTCATTCGTATCAGTGATTTTTTTCAGCACAAGAAAGACTCCTTATAAAAACAACAGATACTTTGCCAATTAAGTGTTTAACCAGTGAGGATAAAAAGGATAGAACAAAGCCTGTACAAGGTAATGGATAGATTCTTCGCCAGTACAGTTTTTGTTTGTATAAAGCTTTATCGCCAAAATTTATTATGATCTTTCTTGTCTTCAATATTAAATGAAATAAAATGGTCAATCAGTTCCCAATTGATTGCACTTTTCCAAGGAACTTTGATGACATTATCAGTATATATGTAACCAATTTCTTGGATAGTCTTTTCAAGGGCACGAATCGCTGCTTTTTCTGGTGCGATGGAAAAATGATTTTTAGCAAAACTGAATGCAATAATAAAGGTACCATGATCAGTAAAGATAGGCTGGTTCCATTTTACAGTTGTGTCCAGCTGGGGATATGTCTTCGCTATCTTAGAGAAAAGGTCATTGATCTTTTGTTGATTTTCTTTTTCTTTTATTTGATCAATAATCAATCGGAATTTTTCCATTCTAAAACGCCTCCATTAAGTGGTTTGATTTATTTTACCAGAAAAACAATGGTTATGTATAAAAATAAATTAGAAAACAAGCGATATTGTATCCGGTATATTTTGATGATAAGATGGCTCAAAGACCAAAATAGAAAAGAGGCATAAAAATGATTGACTTGGCAAAGAAATTCTCACACGCAAATATTTATTTTGAGTTGTATCATCATCGAGCTATTTATACAAATGAAGATGCTTTGGTGGTGAAGAAAGAGCAAGGATTTACAGGCACAGAGACCAAAAGCTTATTCTTAAAAGATAAAAAAGATAATAACTATGTATATCTGACTTTTACTACAAAACAAACGGATTTCAAAGCATTAGGAAAGATCATCGGTAAAAGGCTTTCTATTGTTTCATCAGAACATATGGAAGAACAGACGGGACAAAAACAGGGCGCTGTTTCTCCATTTGGTTACGAAGAACAGATACCGATTATTATTGACGAAGAACTATTGTCAAAAGAAAAACTTGTTTTTGCACCAGGAAGGCCAGATCAAACGATGGTCATCAAAACGATTGACTTAAACAAAATCATCCAGCTACTTAAAATACCGATGTTTTTAATGCCAGCAAATGAAAATAACAACAATCAAACAAATAGTGCATACTAGGAGCTGTAGCAATATGATAAGATATCCGTTATTAGGTAAAAATACGACGATTGGGGTTATTGCACCATCATCGGGCGTAGCAGAAGAACACCACCTGTTACTAGAAATGGCTTTAAAGAGTATGGAAGAAAAATCTTTTCATGTCGTTACTGGAAAGACGCTGTGGACGCAAGATAAAGAAAAATCAGCTCCAGCAAGAGAAAGAGCAGATGAATTCAATCAAATGATGAAAGATGAGAATATCCAAATGATCTTTCCGCCTTGGGGAGGAGAATTATTGATTGAGATCCTCGATTCTGTCGATTTCGATGCACTACAGCCAAAATGGATAGTAGGTTATTCAGATATTAGTACGTTGCTACTCGCCATCACATTAAAAACAGGGATAGCCACTGCACATGGGACCAACCTTATTGATTTAAGAGGAAATTATTCAGATAAAACGACAGCGATGTGGAAAAGTGTGCTAGAAACAGGCAAAGGAGAATCAATCTTACAGCGTTCTTCTGAAAAATATCAAAAAGAATGGCATCATGAGCAACCGTCACCTTCAGTTTTTCATCTTACTGAACCAACAAATTGGCAAACAGTCAGCGGAGAGGCAGTAAGGATAAAAGGCCGATTATTAGGTGGTTGTATAGATACGATCAGACATTTAATTGGTACACCTTATGGAGATGTCCAAACGTTTAAAAGAACGTATAATGATGGAAAGCCAATCTTGTGGTTTCTAGAAAACTGTGAGCTATCCTCCGTTGATTTAAGAAGATCACTTGTTCAGATGAAACTAGCAGGATGGTTTGAGGACAGCTCTGGTATCATGTTTGGCAGAAGTGCAGCAGAGGATTTGCTAGATTATCGAATGAAGGATGTATATGAAGATCTTTCAAAAGAATTGAACATACCAATCTTGTATGATATTGATTGCGGTCATGTGCCGCCACAACTAACATTAATCAATGGTGCCTACGCAGAAGTATCGGTAAAAGATGGAAAAGAGACTATTTTGCAAACGTTTATTTAATAAAATTTTTTCCTGCCTTGGAGTCTATCAAAGACCAATAAATTTAAATAGAAAAGAAAGTGAAAGAAGCTGACAGTATTTTGTCAGCTTCTTTTTGTATAACATATTAGAAAGTTTAATTATCTATAACTGTCACATCGATTAACTGTTTCACGTCATTTGGGTTGCCTGTAGGAATAGCAACCACAGATGCATGATCAATGATTTCTTGAGTTGTTTTTTTTATGAATGCTGGATCAGAGGCTTGATCTGCAGGTATTTGCCAATGTGAAGGAACTGGATAACTAGTGATCGTTCCGTCGTGGTTACTAGAATACACTAAAATTCCCTGGTAGCCGTATTTTCCAGTAAGCATAACTACGTCTTTTGGATAACCTACGCTCCCTGCATCATAGGGATCGATAGGTGTTCCTGCCGGATAATGAATAACATGTAGTTCAAAATCGCCTGATGCATCTTTAAAAGTATTACCCTTGACAGCCAACCAAACGCGTGCGTACTCAATTTGCAGATCAGAATATCCTGCTAACGGATCTACTGACTGAGAAGACTGTGAGAAGGATGTGTCTGCTGTAGAAGAAAGACTCGTGTCAACTGTACCACTAGATATAGAAGAAGGGTTGGACTCTGAAAGCTTGCTGGTGGTTGAAGATGTATTCGATTCAGAAGAAGCTGATTTCTGTGTACTTGATTTTTCAGCTGAACTAGTTTGTCTGATGGAACTTTTGACTGCGGTCGCAGATGACTCACTAGTTTCTTTACTAGCAGATGTACATCCTACAAGGAATAAGGAGATCGACGCTAAAATAAACCCTAACTTTTTCATATAAAACACCTCGTCACTTTAATTAATACTAGTATAGCATAATTCTAAATTTCTCTGGTTAAAGGAGAAGCAGAGAAAAAATTTCTATACATTGATTAAATCTGTCTTTTATTTATGTATTTAGGGAAATTTCCCATTATATGCTACCTAAGAACTATTATTGAAATCAAGTTTCTTAAAGTGTAATAGCTATTGTAACCGATTTCTTTTATGCTTATACTAAATCTGCGACAAAAGATGTGTATGGAAGGAGTTGACTTATTATGATAATGGAAAAGATTCAACGCTTTGGCGGAGCTATGTTTACACCGGTTTTGCTCTTTTCTTTTTCGGGGATCATGGTGGCTTTATGTATCATCTTTAAAAATCCAATGTTAGTGGGGAGTATTGCTACAGAAGGAACAGCATGGTATTCGATCTGGTCAGTGGTTGAAAGTGGTGCTTGGACCGTATTCAATCAAATGGAGTTGTTGTTTGTTATTGGATTACCTATCGGATTAGCTAAAAAAGCAAGTGCTAGAGCAGTAATGGAAGCATTTGTAGTCTATATTACTTGTAATTATTTCATTTCTACCATGTTAGGCTTTTATAGCGGATTTTTTGGTGTTGATTTTTCTGCCGATCCGGGCGGCGCAAGTGGACTGAAAATGATTGCGGGTATCAAAACATTGGATACAGGAATTATAGGGGCAATCTTGATTTCAGCTGTTGTAGTGTATCTGCATAATCGATTCTTTGATAAAAAGCTGCCGGATTTTTTAGGAATCTACCAAGGGTCATCATTTGTTGTGATTATTAGTTTTTTCATCATGTTACCTATTGCATTTTTGATCTGCCTTATCTGGCCTAAGATCCAGTCGGCAATCAGTTCATTGCAAGGTTTCTTAGCGGGTGCTGGTATATTTGGTGTCTGGCTTTACACTTTTTTAGAACGTATTTTGATCCCAACTGGCTTACACCATTTTATTTACGCACCATTTGCATTTGGTCCAGCAGTAGTAGAAGAAGGAATTGCGAGATACTGGATGGCACATCTTCAGGAGTTTGCTCGCAGCGAACAGCCACTTAAGCATCTCTTTCCAGAAGGCGGTTTTGCTTTGCACGGGAATTCAAAGATATTCGCTTCTCCAGGTATTGCCGCAGCGTTTTATTTCACTGCAAGACCTGAGAATAGGAAAAAGGTGCTGACGATCCTGATTCCAGCAACTTTGACAGCTGTTTTGGCGGGTATCACTGAGCCATTAGAATTTACGTTTCTATTTATATCTCCACCGTTGTTTGCTATTCATTCACTTTTGGCTGCTACAATGGCGGCAATAATGTATGGTTTTGGTGTGGTAGGGGATATTGGTGGTTGATTTATTGATTTGTTTGTGAAAGTCTGGATTCCATTATTTCAAAACCATAAAGGAATGATCTTTACCCAACTAGTGATTGGTCTAGCTTTTACAGGAATCTATTTTATTGTGTTTCGATACCTGATTATCAAATTTGATATTGCCACTACGGGGAGAGAAGAGAATACCGACGCTGTTAAATTATATACTAAAAAAGATTACAAAGAAAAAGAGAGGAAAACTTCAAAAACAGAAATTGAAAATGTATATGAGAATCAAGCTGCTATTTATTTAGAAGGTTTTGGAGGGGCCGGAAATATTGAAAAAGTCACAAATTGTGCTACACGCTTGAGAATAACTGTAAAAAATGAAATGTTGGTTTTAGAAGATACGATTTTTAAAGAAGGTGGAGCACACGGTGTAGTGAGAAACGGCAATGCTTTTCAAGTAATAGTTGGTTTGGACGTGCCACAAGTACGTGAACAATTTGAACGTTTATTAGAAATAGAACAATAGTTTCACAAAAATCTTAACAGACAAACAGAAAGGGGAATGTTAATATGAAAAAATTTTCAATCACGATTGCCGGCGGAGGGAGTACATTTACTCCTGGAATTGTTTTGATGCTTTTGAAACATCTGGATAGATTTCCTATCCGGCAAATCAAATTTTATGACAATCTGGAGGAAAGACAAACACGTATTGCTTCTGCGTGTGAGATTTTATTGAAGGAAAGAGCACCAGATATTTTATTTACAGCCACTACTGATCCAGAAACAGCATTCACTGATGTTGATTTTGTTATGGCACATATTCGTGTTGGCTTATATGCGATGCGGGAAAAAGATGAAAAAATTCCGTTGAAGTATGGGGTAGTTGGTCAGGAAACTTGTGGACCTGGCGGAATTGCTTATGGGATGCGTTCAATTGGCGGTGTTTTAGAGTTGATAGATTATATGGAAAAATATTCACCAAATGCGTGGATGCTCAATTACTCTAATCCAGCGGCGATCGTGGCAGAAGCGACTCGAAAATTACGTCCTAAAGCAAAAATCATCAATATATGTGATATGCCGGTGGGAATTGAAGAGCGTATGGCTCAAGCTATCGGTTTAGCTTCACGCAAAGAAATGGTCGTATGCTACTATGGCTTGAATCATTTTGGATGGTGGACGGATATCCGAGATACAGAAGGAAATGATTTGATGCCTAAAATTCAAGAATATGTTAGTCAGTTTGGTTACGCTCTACCATCGGAATCTCAATAATCACAACAAACTGATGCAAGTTGGAAACATACATTTATGAAAGCAAAAGAAGTATATGACATTGACCCAACTACTCTTCCTAACACTTATTTGAAAATATTACTTTTATCCGCAAGATGAAGTAGCGCACACCAATCCAGAGTTCACGCGTGCAAATGAAGTGATGGTTGGACGTGAAAAACAAGTATTTAATGAATGTGATCGTATCACTAGTAGTGGTTCAGCAGAAAATACGATACTAGAAATCGATGAACATGCTAGCTATATCGTTGATTTAGCACGAGCAATTGCCTATAACACTCATGAAAGGATGTTGCTGATCGTACCTAATAACGGAGCTATCGAGAATTTTGATGAGTCGGCGATGGTAGAAATACCCTGTATAGTTGGCAGCAATGGACCAGAACCGTTGATACAAGGAAAGATTCCACGCTTCCAAAAGGGATTGATGGAACAACAAGTAACAGTTGAAAAATTAGTAGTCGAAGCTTGGGAAGAAAGGTCTTATCAGAAATTATGGCAAGCACTGACATTATCAAAGATTGTTCCAAACGCAAAAGTTGCAAAAAATCTACTAGATGATTTGGTGAGTGTAAACCAAGAATACTGGCCTGAATTGAAATAGCAGTATTCCAAATACATCGTGGTTCTCCTCTATTAAAAAATAGTTTCATGTTATTGCATATACTAATAATAGAGGAGGGATAGTATGGAACTAGAAAAATTGATTCATCAACATGCAGAAAAATTAAGCGAACTAGACCGAGGAATCTTGAACTTTATTTTATCGGATCCTAGCTTGATACAAAATTTGAAAATAACTGACTTAGCGGAGAGACTTTATGTCTCAAAATCTTCCATTATGAGAACAACTAAGAAATTGGGGTTTTCTGGTTATTCTGAGTTCAAATATTTTTTACGACATGTAACAAATAAAGAAAATGGGCTTAGAACAAAAGAAGATATTTTTGAAAAACAACTGGAAGATATCCAGCAGACGCTTCATTACATGAAGGCTGTCAACTTAAAGCCAATCCTTCAATGCTTAGACCGAAGTAAGATGATCTATTGCTATGCAACGGGATTTTCACAAAAGAAAGTAATTGATGAGTTTTATAAAATGATGCTAGGTATTGGAAAGAGAGTAATGGTGTTGCCAAATAAGACGGAGTTTGATATGGCCATGCCACTGATAACATTAGAAGATATGGCCATTATTGTTTCTTTGAGCGGTGAAACACATGAGGTCAAAGAAAATCTGACTGCCTTTGAATTACAGAAAATTCCAGTTTTGACCATTACTGCAGCTGGAGATAATTATTTCACACGCCATAGTACTTATCATTTAAATTATTATTGTAATTGCTTTATCCTTGGAAAAGAAAATAAGCCATTTCAATCATTGATCAGCTTGAGCTGCTTAGCGGATTATTTAGTTCGTGCTTATGGTGTATATACGCTGAGAGAGGAGAGCTAGATGAGAAGAGACAGGATAGAAGGACTCTGGAAACACATTTTACTTGGTTATTGGATAGCCGCAGCTTTCCTTTTTTATTTCTATGCTATATTAATGACTATCAGAATGAATGGAGTGATACATGAAGCTTTTTTCCATAATCCATATGTCGCTCTTGGTTCCTTATTTCCTTTTTTAATGTTATTTCAAGCAAGTATTCTTTATTTTTTAGAAAAAAGAACAATTGACATCAGCTTGTTAAGAATATACCTACAATTTACTGTTGTCCAACAAGTTATAACAGGAAATTTAATAGGAGCTCTTTTAGCTTTTCTCTATGTAAGAAGTTTAAAAAGATGTGGGAAGAAGTCCACTATATACAGCAAAGTACTAGTTTTATCTAGCACGATTTTTATAGGAACCATTAGTCTACTAGCTATATTTTTGCTTTTACGAATGAGTTAAAAAATTGATTCTCAGTTTTTTTATACAAATAGAAAAATAGAAGAAAAAGTTTAACACGATATATAAATTTGTAAATTAATGGAATCTTCTATAGTGAACATAAATAGAGTGTATCTTCTTTGACAAATACTATAAAAAAGTGTGACAAGCAATCATTGTTAGATTGCTTGTCACAACATTGATAAGAGTATCCAATTGAAGAGAATGATTAGGAGAAAGAATCTCCGTACTTTTCATAGTAATCATAGTATCCAAGTTTGTATAGACGAATCGTTTTTTGTCTTATTTCTTCTGTTTCAAAATGGACTGCTTGAAGAATCAAATCTGTGGATTCTATAGGAGCTGTTCCATTCGCGGTAATCAAGTTATGATCTTTTACAGCTTGTTGTTCTATAAAATCTTCTTTATTTTGATAATTTTCCGATTCTAACCAAGGAAATTGCATATTTCCGGTGTGTTTGTAACCTTGCAATAATCCGCTCTGTGCTAAATAATCAACTGCCCCACAAATCGCAGCTACTGGTACGCCTGTTTTTAAAAATTTATCGATTATTAAATATAAATGGTGATTTTCTATGTCCCATGAATTGCCACCAATCATAATAAAGAGATCAATTTTTTCAGGTATTTGTTCGATTAAATAATCGATTTTTGTTTTTAGTCCTCCCATGGAAGTGACCTCTGATTGGATAGAAGCAGTTTTATTTTGCCATCCCTCATTTTGGTTTAGTGTGCTAGTAATATAAGCCCCTTCCCAATCGGCATATTCCTCTAATAGAAACGTAACCGCAGTTTTCATTTTCAAGCTCTCCTTTATTATCTATGACAAGGACAACAGTTTTAATATACAGACATTCATTAAATTTGGATAGCGACAGAGTAAACAACAATTCTTAAGTTTTAGACAGAGTACATTGGCAGCCAACTTTATTTACTGGCATTATAACATTTTGCCTACGTGGATGACAAAGAACCAGCTGTCTCAACGTTACTGTCTATGAAAGAATCTTAGATTGAGTCAGAAAGTCTACTATGGTTTCTATTTTGCGAATCTATTCGAATTAAGAATAATACTGTCGGAAAGTTTCTTTGATTGATGGAAAATTGAGTACCAAAAAGAGAAAAAATAACTGGTCTACTAAGTAGAGGTTCTGACTAGCTTCTCTATTTATTTGAATACAATCTAAAAAGAAACTGGAAGGTAAAAAGTATTTATAAAAACGAAACAATAAAACGTGTCAAACACTCAGCATGAGATATATAACCATGTAACCAGTTCATTAAGAAAATAGTGGAAGCCACAGAAAATAAAGTTTCTGCGTACATTCATATCCCGTTTTGCGAGCGTATCTGCTATTACTGTGACTAGCTGATAATTTGACAACAAGGTGATTAAATTCGACTTTTTTGTAAAATTAGCACTGTTTTTTTATAGAACGCGAATTGTAAAATTAAGTTAGAAAAATA
>NZ_KV833931.1:0-11874 GCF_001837725.1 Enterococcus sp. HMSC072F02 | reverse complement strand
TAGCTTAATTTTACAATCGGCGGTTTATAAAAGCAGTCTTCTTCTCATTTTATTAGTCGTTGGATGGTTATTTTTGTAAATCGCCAAGGTGTCATGACACCTTAGCGATTTTATGGTATCCTTTTCTTATTAACTGACAAAGGAGAGAACATTTTGAACACTTTGATTGCAAAAGACGTTTTTAGATTGCCCGAAATGAATGCAAGATTGTTATCGACTTCTGCCCTTTTATTAGCTCTTGATGTCATCTTATACAAGATAGCGATTGGTCCTGCTTATTTTCAAGTCACATTCGGATTTTTAAGTATGGCACTTATGGGTTATCTATATGGGCCGATCTGGGCTGGTTTGCTTGAAACGTTGTCGAACACTTTGAATTTCACAATATTTGGTTCAGGTACGTTTCAAGTTGCTTTTCTTATCACAGCATTCCTTGGTGGGTTTATCAATGGCTTATTTTTATATCATAAAAAGATAAACCTACTTTCCGTCATCGCTGCCCAACTATTGATTATGATTCCAGTTAGCCTTTTTATCAATTCTTGGCTGATGTCTGTTTTGTTTGGTGCAGATTTCAAAGTGATTTTTCTAGGTAGGGTTATCAGGAATATGATTCAGATCCCTATTCAAATAACGGTTGTTTATTCATTTATCAAAGCTTTAGAGGCTAGAAAAGTGTTTAAACGAGCTGTTTGATTTTATGTACTAAGGTAATATGCTGATTTTGGACCAAACGATAAAGAGGTTGTGACAAAAGAATGGTCACAACCTCTTTATTGTTTCTCACTAAATCCATTTTATTTCATCAAGCGGATAATAAACGAATCTTGCTTTACCTAAAATATCCGTTTTATTGATCGTACCAAATGAGCGGCTATCTTTTGAAACTCTTCGATTATCTCCAAGTACAAAATAACTATCTTCGGGAAGCTTCGATTGTCCCGTCAGTTCTTGTAGTGTGAAGTCCGTCGTATAGGATGCATTTGCATGATCTGACTTTATGTTTTTAGTTAGATAAGGCTCCTTCACTACTTTTCCATTGATCTTCAATTGATCATTTTGGTAGCTAACATTTTCTCCTGGAAGCCCAATCACTCGTTTGATATAAATCGTCCCATCTGCTAATTGAAAAACAACAATATCAAATCGTCTGATCTCCGAAAATTTTTCCATCACAACCATGTCGCCTTGTTTCAACACATTTTCCATTGAATTGCCTTCTACTGGTACAGGGATGAACAAAAATCCCCGCAACATGAACGCAATGAATCCAGAAACAAGTAAGTATTTGAATATAAGCCAGAAGCGATCAATATAGCGTTGTTTTTTTGTCAATCTCTATCAATCCATCCTTCGTTTTTTCCTTCTTTCTTTATTATAAGAAAAATATCAAAAAAATGCGACTAGATAGCTGAAATAAAAATAATTCTTTCTATCAAGCTGTTGGACAAAAAGCGCTTGGATCATAAATGGAAAACCAATTTTTATAAGTCATGATTGTTCTCTAAATATTTTTCCCAAGCTTCGTCAAAAATATCCATGGATGGCAAATAGTCGACATTCAATTCTAGATAACTAGAAATTTCTTCGTAGCTAGAGCTGTGCTTAGGGAATTGGATATCTTTACCGGCTTCTGTAGCAAAAATAGATAAAGTATCATGTGCACCACCGCCTCGCAGTGTCATTAAATAGTGAAAAAAGCTTCGATTCACCCTTCGTTCCTCCAATTTTCTTCAATAAAGGCAGCCCGGCGTGCATGGTTTCTTTTAAAATTTTCAGGATGCTTTTTATAATACTCTTGATGGTCTTCTTCTGCTAGATAAAATGGTTGGGCTGGTTCGATTTTCGTAACGATTGGCTGTTCGAAACGTCCACTTTCAGCTAATTGTTTCTTACTATTTTCAGCAATGATCCGTTGTTCTTCTGTCAAATAAAAGATGACCGGACGATAATTGTCGCCGCGATCCTCAAATTGTCCGAAAGCATCAGTCGGATCCGTTTGCTGCCAGTAAAGTTCTACTAACTGTTCATATGAAATCAATGTTGGATCATAGATAATCTCCACTGCTTCCGTATGTCCAGTCGTTTGGCTTTTTACTTGTTCATAAGTTGGATCTGGTACGTGTCCTCCAGTATATCCTGACATCACTGTATGAATACCCGGAAGCGTATCGAAAGGTTGGATCATACACCAGAAGCAGCCTCCTGCAAATATTGCTCGTTCCATTATTATTCCTCCTCTAATACTACTCATTTGATGTTTTTTTGTTCTCTTTTGTCTTGCTTTCAGTACTGCTGTTGCTAGTTTTGTTTGTATTTGAGTTGCTTGAAGCATCAGAGGTATCTTTTGGCAAATATAGACTAAATCGAATGTCATCATTTACTAAGTCGATTTTATCTGCTTTAATATACATCCCGTTTTGCATTCGGAATTGATCCAATCTAAGCATGATAGTCAAATCATCTGTATTAACTTCGATCCAATCTGGCAATTTATAGTTTCTCTTGATCATATTCATCACATCTTTGATTGGCAAACTCAAGGTTCCAATAGAAAGACTTCTAGCTTTTAGTTGGACATTTCCATTTTCCATCACATAAGGATCAAAATATAAATAGAAATTGATAGGAAAACCTAATACTTCGAAAGTACCATTGAGTAGTGCTTCATTTTCCAAATAGAATTTATATTCGATATCACTATCTTTTTGATACTCACTAAGGAAAAAGCTAATGATTTGATTGACTTTTTCTTTATTTGAATTGATTGTGAGGACAGGATTGCCTTGCCTTTCCGTGAGGGCAGGTATTTCTGGGAGTTCTGGTTCCCGATGAGCAAAAATACGGCTACCTAAAAATACTGTCGAACCGAGTACTACCCCAAGAAGGATAAGAAAAGCGACTTTCCAGTAATTCGTTTTCTTTGATTTGTTTGAAGTTGCTCCAGACCTTGTTTTCATGTTTTTTACTCGTCCTCCTTCTCTAGCCATTGGTTTTGTGTCTCAATCAGCTGATCTCTCACTGCATTTGCCATCAATTGATAACCTAAATTATTCGGATGGAAATGATCTTCTTCGTAAAGCACATTGTTTTTGATGCCATTTAGATTTTCTGTCGTGCTAGTTGTTTGATCTGTGCCTTCTTCTGTGACACCTACTTCTTGATTCAATCCTTGATAAAGCAAGTCATTGATTGGAATAAAGTAGCAGTTCGGCATTTTTTTCGTCACCGTTTCTGTTCCTTTGTTCCAATTATTAACGATGGTCTGCATGTCAGTGATTTCAGGAAAGTTCAAATAAAATGGATTGTAGATGCCTAAAATATAAATTGGCGCAGTTTTATTGAGGGATCGAAATTCTTCCAATAGTTCTGTGACATTTTCCTGATAGTTTTTCATCGGTTTTTTAAAGGAATTGACCGTTAACCCGAACAAATTATTTTGGATAACTTTCATCAAATCATTTCCGCCAACAGTCAGCGTGATAAAATCAGCTGTTTTGATATTGTTTCGAATTTCTTCTTTTGTTTTTACTCGCTTTAAGATCTGGTCACTTCGTTCACCATTTACACCATAGTTTTCTGTTTCAACCGCAGTCAAATTATAGCGGTCTTTTAGATCATTTGCGACAAGGGGAACGAAGCCTCCTTGTTTGGTTTGATCCCCTACTCCTTCAGTCAGCGAATCTCCGATAGCTATGTAGTGAAGTTTTTCTTTTTTATTTGGATCTTTTCTCACAGTAGTTACTGGTTTCATTAGAGGGCCAGCTTTCGGTATGGAAGCAGCTAGACCTGCATAGATGATGATCGCAATTAATAATGGGAACAAAACGAGGATCAAATGCCGTTTCGTTAATTTCATCTTTTCACCTCTTGTATTCGATTGGTCTAATGTTATCAAAAATTTTATCAAAAAGGTAGTCTTTATGAAAAAAGAAAATAATTATTTCCCTATTTTTACAAAGAAAAAGAGAATAAGCTAAAAGCCTTGCAGGCTGAGGGCTTATCCTCTTTTTGACTAGTCTACGTAATACATGATTGCAAACGCGTCTTTACCAGTATGCGTAGCGATAACCGGATTCGTATGCAGTACAGGGATATGCATATCCGGAAACAATTCTTGCAGACCTTCTTTGAATTCTTGTGCCAGTTCTTTTGCATCCGCATGAGAGATGCCGATTTGCCGCACATTTGGCAATTCTTTCAGTTCGTTTTTCAAATTATTGAACCATTTGTCGAACGTTTTCTTTCCTCGCCCCTTCGTTACAGGGATCAATTCAGAGTGGGCGAAATTCATCACCACGCGTATGTTCAAAACACTAGACAGTAAACCAGTCGTTCGGCTGATTCTTCCACCTTTTACCAAGTTGTCTAGTGTGGAAATTCCGATGTATAATTTTGTATTATCTTGTACTTTTTTGACTTCTTCAAGGATTTCCTCTACTGATTTACCTTCTTTTGCTAATTCAGCTGCTCGAATTACCTGAAACGATAATCCTTGGTCAGTGGTATCACTGTCGATAACCGTTACTTTCGTTTTGGTTAAATTACTAGCTTGTCTTGCTGCTTCTACTGTTCCACTCAAGCCTTTTGTCATATGGATCGAAATCACTTCACTGCCGTCTTCTCCTAACTCATCATACATTGAGATGAATTCTCCAATCGGTGGTTGGCTGGTTTTTGGCAGATTTTTTGCTTTCGCCATCATTTCCATAAATCTTTCACCGTCTAATTGGTCATCATCCGGATATACTGTTCCGTCAATCATGATGGATAGCGGCATGACACGAATGCCTAAAGCGTCGCGTATGTTTTTTTCCATCGTACATGAAGAATCTGTTACGATTTTTACGTTTGTCATTATTTTCTCTCTCTTTCTTTAACAAGATGTCTTATTCATGTTAAACTACATGTAAGACAATTTCTATTTTTAGTATAACAGACAAATAATGATTTTTCATTAATTACACCTAGTAAAGGAGCCGTTTTCATGGAAAAAACGAAATTTAATCGAACGTATGAAATATTAAATGAAGTGTTTAATGCAGTCACCCATGGAATTGGGACTGGATTGAGTATCGCAGGACTAGTGATTCTTTTGATAAAGGGTGCCCACTTGCATTCCTCTCTCCATATTGTCTCTTATGCTATCTATGGATCGATGATGATTCTTTTATTTTTAACGTCTACGTTGTTTCATTCATTGATTTTTACAAAAGCAAAAAAGGTGTTCCAAGTATTCGATCATAGTTCGATTTTTCTTTTGATTGCAGGAAGTTATACTCCTTTTTGTTTGCTGAGTATCCGAGGATGGCTAGGTTGGACTTTATTTGTATTGATTTGGTTGTTTGCGATTCTTGGCATTATATATAAAGCGTTGACGTTGCATAAACGCGAGAGAGTATCAAAAGTATCTACGATCATCTATATTTTTATGGGGTGGCTCTGTGTCGTGGCTGCTGTTCCTCTTTATCATTCTCTTGGAATGACTGGTGTTATTTTGATGGTGGCAGGCGGTCTTTCTTACACGATAGGCGCATTCTTTTATAGCTTGAATTCTATCCGCTATATGCATGTGGTTTGGCATTTGTTTGTTATGTTAGGTGCAGGTTTTATGTACTTCTCTGTTTTATTCTTTACTTAATAAAAAAGCTATTGATGGGTCAGCTCTAAATAAAAGCTGTTCCATCAATAGTTTTTTTATCGTCTATTCGCCTGTCCCATTTTTTAAAGGATTCTCATTACGCTGATAGGTTTCAAATTGATGCGGGTAACGATTTTTTTCATCTATTTCTCCTTGACTCGTATTGATCAATGACCAATCAGACCAGTCAACAGGTGGAAAATAAGCATCTCCATCAAATACATGATAGATGACTGTCCGGTATAATATCGTACAAAAAGGTAGAAATTCTTGATAAACAGCTGAACCTCCAGCGATGAAAAAAATACCATCTGTTTCTTTTTCCAAGGCAAGCACTTCTTCTACACTATGCATAACATGCACGCCTTCTGCTGTATAGGAAGAATCTCTAGTCAAAACAATCGTTTGACGATTCGGCAACGGACGGCTGCCCATCCCTTCGAAAGTTTTACGTCCCATCACTAATGTATTTGCTTCTGTCATTTGTTTAAAGAATTTCAGATCATTTGGCAAACGCCAAGGAAGACGGTCTTCTTTTCCAATCAATCCGTTTTCGTCCTGTGCCCAAATTGCAGCTAACATTTTCTCATCCTTTCTGATTTTAAACAGCGATAGGCGCTTTGATCGTTGGATGTGGGTCATATCCTTCTAACTGGATATCTTCCATCTCAAAATCAAATACTGACTGCTTTTCCTGATTCAAAGCTAAAGTTGGAAATGCGCGTACTTCTCGGCTTAATTGTTCTTTCATTTGTTCGATATGGTTGATATAAAGATGAGCATCTCCTAATGTATGAACAAATTCTCCCACCTCTAAACCTGTTTCATGTGCAATCAAGTGAGTCAGCAACGCATAACTTGCAATATTGAACGGAACACCTAGAAAGACATCCCCACTACGTTGATACAATTGGCAGCTTAACCGTCCCTCTTGCACATAAAATTGAAACATCGTATGGCAAGGAGGCAAAGCCATGCTAGGAACATCTTCTGGATTCCATGCAGAGACAATCAATCTTCTAGAATCAGGTGTTTTTTTGATTGCTTCGATCACTTCTTTGATTTGATCAATAAAACCGCCGTCTTTTGTCTCCCAGTGCCGCCATTGATAACCGTAGATGTGGCCAAGATTACCGTATTTCTCAGCAAAGGAATCATCTGTTAGGATCTTTTCGCAAAAAAGTTTGCTCTGCTTTTTATATTCTTCATTGAATTCAGGATCTGTCAAACTTCTATGTCCAAAATCAGTCATATCTGGTCCGTTATAATCTGTACTTTTGATATAGCGTTCAAATGCCCACTCATCCCAAATATGGTTTTTATTTTGTAATAGATAGCGGATGTTCGTATCTCCTTTTAAAAACCAAAGCAGTTCGCTTTTGATCAAGCCAAAAGGTACTCGTTTCGTTGTTAACAAAGGAAAACCTTTTTGCAGATCAAACCGCATTTGATACCCGAATAAACTTAACGTGCCCGTGCCTGTTCTGTCTTCTTTACGATGTCCTTCTTCCAACAATTTTCTTCCTAAGTCAAGATACGCTTGTTCCATCCCTTTTCCTCCTAATCTTCTGCCCATTCACTCAAATATTCCCAACGTGCCATTTTTTCTTCAAGTTGTGCTTCTGTCTCAGATACGTCGTTTTGCAATTCCTGTAATCGAGTGAAATCATCTCCTTGATGATTCATCTCTTCTTGGAGTAATGAGATTTTTTCTTCAAGTTCTGCAATATCCTCTTCAATCGTTTCCCATTCTTTTTGCTCCATATAAGATAATTTTTTCTTTCCAGCAGGTTCCTTGCTCTGTGTTTTTGGCTTCACTTTTTCAGCAGGCTGCTGGAGTTCTTTTTGCTTCAGCAAATAACTGGACATGTTTCCATAATAAAGTTCTTGTTTTCCGTTTCCTTGGAATACCAATAGCTTATCTGCTACCTTATCCAAGAAATAACGGTCATGGGAAACAGTGATCACAGCACCTGGGAAACTTCTGAAATAGTCTTCCAAAATCGTCAATGTTGCTATGTCCAAATCATTGGTCGGTTCATCCAATAATAACACATTGGGTTGTTGGATCAGCAGTTTCAACAAAAACAATCGCCGTTTCTCTCCACCTGAAAGTTTGCCAATCAGTGTCCCATGCATAAATCTCGGAAATAAAAATCGTTCAAGTAATTCTGCTACCCCGATTTGACTGCCATCAACCGTTTTTGCTTCTTCAGCAGCTTCTTGCAAGTAAGCAATCATCCGTTTATCTGGCGCCATTTCTTCATTTTCTTGTGTATAATACGCAAGCCGAACCGTTTCACCGATAGAAATTGTACCGCTATCCAGAGGAATTCTGCCAGCTAGAATATTAAGCAATGTCGATTTCCCTGCCCCATTTTTACCAGTAATTCCTAGCCTTTCCCGAGATTGGATCAGCAAATCTAAATGTTCTAGCAGTGTTTGGTCATTTATACGGTAACTGCCATCTTTGATTTCCAATACTTTTTTTCCTAAACGTTGTGTCGCTAGATTCAATTCTAAGTCATCTTCTTGGTTTACTTGATATAAATTCTCCTTTAGATTTTCGAAACGGTTAATTCGTGCTTGCTGCTTGGTACCACGAGCTTGCACTCCTGCCCTCATCCATGCTAGTTCTTGCTTATAAAGTCGCTTGCGCTTTTCTTCTTGTTCTACTTCTACACGATCACGTTCTGCTTTTTCTAAGACGTAAGCTTCATAATTTCCTTTGTACTCGTATAATTTTCCAAATGAAAGTTCGAAGATCCGGTTTGCTACTCGATCTAGAAAATAACGATCGTGAGTAACCATCAATAGAGCGCCACGGTATTGTTTCAAATAGTTTTCCAACCACTCGATTGCTTGATAATCCAAATGGTTTGTTGGCTCGTCTAGTAATAGTAAATCGGGTTCATCAATCAGCACTTGAGCTAAACTAACTCGTTTTTTCTGTCCACCCGATAGCGTATTGATTTTTTTATCTAATTCACTGATTCCTAATTTTTGCAAAATAATCTTCGCATTGGTATCTGTGGTCCAAGCATCTTCTTTATTCATTTGTTCTTCTGCTTTAGCATAACGTTTTTGCACATTAGGGTCTTCTCCATTTTCCCCTAGTTCGATCAATGCTTCCTCATATGCTCGAACAGTTTGGATCAAGGGACTGTTTCCCTGAAAGACTGCTTGGAGAACAGTTAGTTCATCAGAAAATTCAGCTGCTTGAGAAAGATAACCTATACGGTAATCAGTTGGATAAAACACTGTTTGCCGATCGCCATCGCCGCTATCGATACCAGCAATAATATTTAAGAGACTTGTTTTACCCGTCCCGTTCGTCCCAATCAACCCGATACGGTCTTTTTCGTGGATCAAAAAAGAAATCTGGTCAAACAAATCTTTTTCACCATAAGTTTTTTTGAGGTCAGTTACTTTTAATTCTTTCAACGTGTTCCCTCCTTATCTTGGATATTGTATCATAAAAATAGTGAACTTCAGGAAAAATTTTTTCGAATTTGTTCTTTTTGTGTTCCAAAAAAAGAACAGGACCGATCTGATCCTGTTCTGACATGTTTTGTTTTTATCGTTCTTGAAAATCTATTTTTTTATTTCGTTGCGCTCGATTTTTTTGACTTTGCTCGAAACGCAAATCGGAAAGAAAAGTTATCTGACGGTTTGTTCATCGTGTAAGATTCTAACAAATTGATATTCCTACGGTAGCTATTCGCAGAAAACGTCGTGATTTTCTCAGCAACTTCGTATTCATCAATGATTTTTCTTTCAAGATAGTAACCTCTCAGCATTTTTTTCGTAAACAGGTTATCTTGCTGGATCATCCACGAAGAAATCAAATTCCCCGAGCTCATTTTTATTCCCTCAAGTTTGCGTTGCTGGATAAAAAATTGAAGCATTGTTTCATCATAAATATCAGTCAAGTTATCTAAACTTTCAATAATCAATTGTGTATTTTTTTGATATGTCTCCCTGATTTCTTGGATATCTTCATCACTAATAAATGTCTGACGATCCGCATACCTTCTTTGCCAAAACATTTTTGGGTGGAGAACGATTCGCATCAACCTACGGACAACAATGAACCAAAAGCCGATAAAAGATAAAAATTGACTGGTGATCGAATGTTCGAACCGGGAAAGAAAACGGGAATAAAAGCGATAACCATTAGAAGAAAGTTTACCCGAACGATAACTTTCATCTAATCCGTCGCGTTCGATCGACAAAATCAGTGCTTGTATTTCTTGTACTTCTTGCTTTTCATCATCGGTTAAATCTTCCAAGTACAGATCACGTATCCGTTCCTGGTAATTTTCTATCACTGCTTCAGTGGCTAAAAATTCTTTTGTATCACGATCAATTTCCTTTATTTCTTTTCGCAAAACTTCAACGACCTCTTCTAAGATCATCAAAGCATTCAAATCCGTGCTTTTCGCTTCCTCTGTTTCCGTCAGCATAGGCAAGACAATGATCCCTATGACCAAAGTCACTAAGATGACACCGGCCGTCAAAAACAAAAGTAAAGATCGCTGGTAAAACATCATATTATTGATTGAAAAGGGCAAAATAAAGATCGTAGCCAAACTGACTGTTCCCTTTACACCGCCAAATGTCAAAATCAAGATCTCGTTCAACTGTTTTTTGAACTTTTTACTGCCATCTTTGAATACATAAAAAAGACTGATGGAAATGAATCTAATCACAAAAAGCATAATAGAGATCAATACGATAATTGCTAACAAAAGACCATTTGGATATAAACCGTCTCCCCATACCGGCGAGAATACTTGTGTCAATTCGATTCCTAAGAATATAAACACTAATGCATTCAGTGTAAAAGCAATAGTTGTCCATGTACTGTGGGACAAACTCGACAACTCTGCATCAAACACGGTGATTCTCCTAAAACCAGAAGCTTGGAGAATACCTGCTGCCACCGCAGCAATGATCCCAGATACATCAAATGCCTCTGCCAAGACATAGGCTAGAAAAGGAAGCAAAAGTTCGATTAGCAGATACCCTGTGACATCTTGTGCCGATGCTTTTTCAATCAAATGGATTATTTTTTGTTTGAACCAGACAAGCAAAAAACCGATCAAAGCTCCACCAATACTGGAGACCACTAAACTCACCCCAGCGTTTACTGCGGAAAAAGAACCGGTGATTAGCGCACCAAGAGCAAACTGGAAGGCAGTAACGCCAGATGCGTCATTCAACAGGCCTTCTCCTTCTAAAATATGCATTGCTTTCTTAGGAATATTCACCCGTCCAGAAAGCGAACTGACTGCTACCGCATCTGTCGGACCTAACGCTGCTCCAAAAGCAAAGCAGGCAGCAAGAGGGACACTTGGTAACAGGAATGACAACGTCGCACCTACGCCGACAAGGGTCAAAATGACTCCGCCAAATGCCAAGAACAGAATAGTCCCGAAATTTTTGAGAATCGAAGAAATATCTGCTTTTTCTCCTTCTCTAAATAACAATGGTGCAATGATCATAACCAAGAACAATTCAGGTTCAAAATCAACTGATTGTCCCCACTCTGTCAGACCTAATACCACTCCAAGGAAAATTTGGATCAGTGGAGCTGGGATCATTGGCAAAATGCGGCTAGCTATGTTCGATAAGGTGATCGTTACTGCAAATACAATAACTAACTCAGCAAATTCCATCGTCCATCCCCTTTACTTTTTATTTTGTGTAAGCATTTTTAAAAATTGTTCTTTTTTCTTTAAAATTTTGGTTTCAACTACTTCAACTTGTGTTTGATTTCCCTCTAATTCACACTGTACACGTTTTGACTCCAAACGAAGCAGATCATGTTTCAGACGTTCCAACTGACGATACATCAATATATTTCTTTTACGCAACTTACAAAGTATTTGACGGCGGTCATCCATCGAAAGGGCGCCATAGCGATCATGCAACAGTTTTTTTTGTTGTTCAAAACTTTCTCTCATTTTCTAGATCTCCTATACACAAACTTCCATCATTATAGCAAAGTTCTCTTTGAATGAAAAATATTTCATTGTTTCATCGTTTATTGCTAGTTAGAAATTTCCATAAATTTTTCAACGCCTCATTCTATTCCAAATAGTCTCAGATATCAAGTAAAACTTAAGAAAGATAAAAGTTTCTAACAAAAATAATATTTGTTTTTTTATCATATCCTCCTTGTTCCTTTGTCACAACAAAAACATACTAAGATTAGAGGGGAACATCAT
>NZ_KV833930.1:0-13815 GCF_001837725.1 Enterococcus sp. HMSC072F02 | reverse complement strand
TTTCTGTCTAGTTAATTGTAGCCTATCCATCTTTCTTTTTTGTTTTATATGTCAAATACCATTTTGAAATGTACCATCTTAAGAAATTTATCCTTGAAAACAATTGCGTTATTGGATAAAAAGATGCTACATTATCTTAAAAAAGGAATCAAATATAATGAATTTAGTGGCCAGCATATCGCGTGATTAAGATACTTTATAGTGTAAGTTGAAGGAGAAAAAATGTTTAAAATATACTTCCCATTTCAGCGGGAAATAAAGGAATCTTGTTGTTTCTACTAGTAATGTATCTTTTTGGAAACTATGTAACGATGTAAGCAACATTTTTTTCAGAAGAAAAAACGATAAAGGTTGTGATAAAAGATTAAAAAATAGGAGAAAATCTATCAAGCGTATAGTATGAAACGCACATTTAAAAAATATTCGACTAACTAAAAAAGTTTACAAAGCATGGTCGTGTATTACAAGTAATCTATGCACTGAAAAATGATAGAGAAAATCTGATACGTCCGCAACAATGAACGATTGAAAATGAAAGTGAGGAAATTGGGAGAATGTCTGATGAAAATAAAGTTGTTCCGCTTGAAACACTAGTGATAAATAAGGAAGAGTTTGAGCAACTTTTTCTTGATTTTTTTGTTCAATATGACAGGATTTATGATTTTAGTTCGTCACTAGATTTATTTGAATTAGAAGCAGAAATAATAGAAAACAGCCAAGAGGAAGATGGTAACATTATCATTTCAGTAGAAAAGTTCCTTGAATTGTTTTCGGAAATATTTGAAATAGATACAGACTATTATCAACCACAAGAAGTTTTTCGAGAGTTTAGAAATCAGATTATTCGCTCAGGTAAGACTGTAAACTGAAAAACAATAAAAGAAACGTTGAAAGAATGATTATTCCTTCAACGTTTCTTTTTTAGAATGTTTTAATGACCATATCAGCTTCAGTTTCAGGTTTAGGTAATTCATGGAAGCTTGTGTTTATAGTGCTTAGTTGATCAACTAACCATGTTTTCCTTTTTGAATTGTAGACAAATCTAAAATTAATATCATTGTTCTCGTGTTGAAGAGGTTTCTCCAAATAAGCTGGTGAATATTCATAGTCAACGTAACCTGCTAATACAAAAGAGAGCAATCCATTATTTAGTGTCAGATTTAACGGATGGTCGTAAGCTTTAATTTTTTTTAACGTCATATTGTACATATCTTCAGCCATAAAAGTTGAGTTCATGATTTCATCTTGGGTTTCATTAAAAAAGTTATCCGAATAATCGCTTATTTTTAAAAAGTCTTTATTGGCACCAGCCTCAAAAAATTGTTCAACTTTTTCAGTATAAAGTTGTGCTAATGCTCCTTTTTCAATAGTTACTTTAATGTTCTCGTGCCAATCAATTTCTGTGCTGTTCAGTATGGGAAGATCGGCCTTGAGTTTTATATCCTCTTAATTTCTTTCAATTTCAATTGGCAAAATCTTTTCAGTAGGTTCAGTTTCTGATAAAGGGACATCTAGTTTTTTATCATGATAATAAGCTTCAAATCCATCTGGAACCGGAAAAAAACGTATAGGGTAATTCTTTTCTGAGGTTGTTGTACTAGTTTCCGTACTTGTAGAATTTGTGTCAGAAGTGGTACACCCGCTTATAGTTCCGATGAGTAAAGCGCAGGTTAGAATGATTGCAAATTTTTTCAAAGAAATTCCTCCTTAAAATTGAATATGGACTAATACTAGCCCCATTGTAGCATACCAAATCTTTAACATTAATAAGAAAAAGGACTAATTTTAGTCCAAAAGGTGTGCTATTCTTGAAAGAGGAAAAAATTATTGATAGAGAAAATGTAATCGGTAGCAATATTAGACGATTCCGAGTAGAAAAAGGAATCGGTCAAACCGAGCTAGTTAGAGACCTACAGCTTAGAAAAATCGCTATAACTAGGGAAACATTGGTTAAGATTGAAAGCGGCCGCCAACACATTAAGTTGGATCAATTGAGAGCTATTAGGGATGTTCTACAGGTGTCTTATGAAGACTTGCTTCAATAACTACTTGTAGTCTTTAGTATAAGAAGCTATTTTTACACCCTTATGTATCACAAAGAAATACTGGTATAATAATGAATGGGATATGTAACGATAGGGTATACTATATTCTCAACAGGTTATACTGAGAATCCAATTAAACGAAATCATTTGAAAGTATACAAAACGTTGTTGGATAAAGCATATGAATTTGTATTTTCAGAACACTTTAGATTCTTGGAAAACTATGATTTACCTAGTTCACTGGATGTTGGTATTGAACTATATGATGGAGTAGAAAAGAAAAATCTAAAGTTAAATTTATCAAAAGATTATAGCAAAAATAGTCCAGTGTTAAGAGAGCTAGAAATGCAATGAATCCAATGATAATTTATCTTAATGTAAATTGCTTAACTCTAATTGTTTCTCGTGATTATGATTTTGCTACTGATGTATATGTTGAAGAAAATAAAGGCTTGAAGTTAGAGCTTACTGGATATAATTTGTCGCAGCAATTGATACTATTAGTGGGGCGGTAAACTCTTTAGCAACCACATACTTCTGAATATAACTTTCAATCAATATCTGTAGGTGAAGATAATGTTGGACAATTGTAAGAGTCTTGTTATCGTTTAAGAAATTGAAGGAGGAATCTTGCTAATTGATGAAGTAGACGCAGGTCTTTTTCCAGCTGCACAAATTGAATTTTTTTATGTCTTAACCCAATTTTTTTAAGACTAGGGTATTCAGGTGATAATGACCCAATACTCTCCAACGATGATTAAAAAAGTTTTTATCCAAAGAGATATTAAAAACTATAAATAAACTATTTAACGAATACTTTTGGTAAAATTCAAGTGATGACAGATTAAAGCTGGATATATATGCAGATATGTATGTAAGGACAAAAAGTTGATGAAGATTTAATAATGCAAAAAATAAATATTTCAGGAGGTGTATTTTTTGCCAACAACCAACTCCCTTTTGAGGTATCTGGCAGGAAAAAGTCAATTGTATAAATTTGAAAAAAACAATAGACAAGAGTATTGGAGAATATGAAATTTATATCGAGATATCGAGCATTTTGCAGAGGGAGCCGGGGTGGCCCATTCAGCTATTAATTCAAAAGAATGTGAAAATGACTGCAATTAATAATTTAGATAAATCTATGCGTTCTTTATGGTATTCAATATTAAATTATCCCAACAAATTTATCAATCTGATTAACAAAACCATTGTAAACATTGAAGAATGGCCAAGACAGAAAGAAATTTGTAAAAAAGAGTTTAATCATCCTTTTTCTCTAGAGGAAGGGTTTGCGACCTTCTTCCTAAATATAACGAACGTAAGTGGTATTACTAGCGGTGGACAGATAGAGGGGACAAAACAAGAAAGTAAGTACAAGGTAGGTTGTTGCTTTAATAAGCAATCTTTAATAAAAAAATAAGGGATATTTCTTTACTAAAAGATTCAATTAACTAATATGGATGTTGAATCTTATACAGATGGTATTTCATTTAATTATCCAAAAGAGAAAATGTTCATTTTTTTGAGCCTCCATATTTTAATCAATGTAAAAAAATCTTTATTTGAATTTATTGATAAAGATAAGCATAGCATTAGGGATTATTACTTATGACAATCCAGATGAAATTTATTGAGATTTACAAAGAATTTCGCTAAAAATATAAGTATATGCTTAGATATTCTGTTAATAATAAGCGTAAAGAAAAAGCTTGGGAATATCGTTTTACTAGTTAAATTACAAAAATTGATAATTTTGCTAATGTAGAACCTTTGAAACTAATTGATAAGTAGCTTTTTACCAAAAGCACACCACGTAACTTGAATACGATTGAAAACTAATCATTAAAATTTATTATTAGCAAAGTGATTAATCCTATTCAAAAAGCACCTAGCTTCAATTATCGTCAATGAACTTAACTTCATAGCTGAAGAAAAATCTGAATAAAGAAACGATGGCTGAACCCTTGATAGATAAGGGTTCAGCTCTTTTTAGGAACTTATGTCATAGCCACTTTTTTACATAAATCAGCTAATTAGAGAACAAATTTTGTAATTTGAGATGATGAACTTCTAAAAGACGTTGATACAGATCAGTTTCAAAATCGCTGTAATGACAAAAATCAAGGACTGTATACTTAGAAGAATCAAGACCAGCAGGAATCAGTAGAGGTGAACCAAAGATGAAAAAGTCATATTCTTCAGTGATGGGAAGTGTGAGTAGCTCGATATCTACAAAGGGGATTTTCTTTCCTAAATTCAAGATTTCTTCGGAAATCAGATGTTCAGAGACGTTAACAAACCCAACTTTCAATTTATAGTTTTCATCGATTTCTGAATAATACGGATAAAGTAAACTGGTTTGTAGAAAGGCTAATTCACTTACGCATGATTTCAGCCATGTATAGTTTTTTCGTTGTGCGATTTTTTTCCAAAAACCTTCGATTTTGATTGTCAAGATACGTAAAAGTGGGTATTTATCTTTAATATAAGAAGAGATAAATAGTGTGGTCAAAGGAATTTTTTGCTTGAACATGCTAAAATTACCAATTGATAGATAGAGATTCAAAAGCAAAGCTGGCTCTTTTTCAAACTGGAGTGTACCAATAAATGTCTGACAATGCTTCTGAAATTCCTCTAAGATATCTTTGACCTCATTGCTCGGTTGTTCATACGAATGATGAACGATCGGCACACGAATGTCTTGATTAGAGGTAAGAAGCGGCCAGTAATAGAATAAGTAAAACAAAGAGTTTACCTCTAAGATATCTAAACGAAGATTCGCAATTTTGAAGAAGTCGTAAAAAAAGTCAATGTTTGTTTCGCTTGGAATAAAGGAATCTCTTGATAATCTATAGATATCCGTAAAATGATTGTTTTCGATCCTCAGCAAACAAATCAGGCAATGGAGGCTGGCTTGTTTTTTTCCTAAATCAAACTTATTCTTGTGTTGCGATCCTTCGTGCTTATAAATCAATGCACGAACTTCTTGGCTGTAAGGAATGCTATCCAGGCTTTCCCCTAATGAAACAAACCAAAAGAAATTGAAAAAGATGATGCGAATCAGCATTTCAGAACCAGATAAGGTAAGATTCGATAAATTCAAGTTGATATTGTATTCCTTCAAATATTCAGCCAATTTTTTTATTTGCCGAAAACACGTTGAGCGGCTGATAAATTGGCGATTGCAAAAAGCTGCAAGATTTTCATCTTGTTCGGTCAGAAGACTGATCAATAATTTATAAGGAACACTTTCTGTTGATAGGTAATGTTGGTATTGGATATATTGAACAAGTTGTTCAGGAATGGATAACTTATTTTTATTATGTAACAGTTTAATATCAGTAAATTGTTCTAAATCATCTTGTATATCACATAGGATTTTTTTGAAACGAGTCGCACTGAAATAGAAATCTAAGTTTTCTCGTACATGATCTAAACTATATTCCCCCGGCCGTAAGGTCATCACCTTTCCATACACGCTTAATTTCATTCTCGCATGGTCATCTAATAAAATTTTTTCAATCAATTCTTCACCTTCTTTTTATGTTTTTATTATTAATACCGTATTTATTTTTTCTTGTAAATACTCGTCTCGATTTTCTAAAAAAACTATACAGGATTTAGAAATATTTTTTTTTAATTTATCTCAAAATTACCACTTAATGAGTATATTTTGTGAGAGAAAAGAATAAATAACCTATTTTCAATAACTAATTATTAGATATATTTATTAATCTATCTCAAGTTTAATTTCCTTTAAAATAACTCTGATTGAATAGTTACAGCCAAAAGAGAAGAGAATTAGAAAGATTAGTGAATTTTTTCTTTTTTTTATATTATCTAATTGAATATTAAATTTTTTCTAAGGAGGTATCCATAAATGAAGAAGCGAAATTATTTTATCGTTTTCTGTCTATTTTCTCTATTTTTCGTCACCTATTTCCATATCCAAAAAGGGGAGACTGTGGCAGCCAATGAAGAATCAACCATAGAAGTATTAAACAATGAATACGGCAAAGTAAGTATTAGGAAAATAGATCATCAGCTAACGATCTTGTATCGATTAAATGCGCAAACGCAAGAAACCCGATTTTTATTCCAGCTACATTCAAAAGATGCACCTGAAACGAATCTGCTTTCCTCTTATGTTTCTCAGGAATATCAAGAATACACAGATGAACAACAACGAAAATGGCTAGCAGGTTATTTTTCTCAAACTATTGAAGAAAGAGAATGGACCATTGAGTTGCCGAGTACGAGCAAAGAATTTCAACTCAATATTCAGATAGAAGAAAAAACGGGTCAGTTACTTTTATCCGAACCTGTTTCCTTTTCATTTTCTATAGATAATAAGAATCAGGAAACTGCACAAACAAATGAAAAAACGTCTGAAACATCAACTTCTTATGAAAATCATGAGATATCGGATGATTCATCGTTAGATAAAGACGAATATCGTCCGTTTGAACAACCACAATTATTTAATGCACAGTTGAAACCTAAGGGGTTAGCTACGATTGAACCAGAATATACCACAGATGAGCAAGGAACATACCCTAAGGCAATGTGGCAACCGGATAATAGTCAATATGTGCGTAATCATCAGGGCAATCGCCAAGGACAACAGCAATGGGACGGGCTGAATGGGTGGGATGGCAATCCAACCAATCGCAACAATTCTTATATTGAATATGGTGGGGAAAAAGAGGATGCCGATTATGCCATCCGAAAATTTGCCAAAGAAACAGCGACTCCTGGATTGTTTGACTTGTATCTGAATGTTCGAGGAAATACTCAAAAAAATATCACTCCTCTTGATCTCGTATTGGTCGTAGACTGGTCTGGAAGTATGAACGACAATAATCGGATCGGTGAAGTAAAGATTGGTGTCGATCGTTTTGTCGATACTTTAGCAGATAGCGGTATCACAGACAAAATCAATATGGGATATGTCGGCTACTCAATCGAAGGATATAGCTACAGTAACGGTGCAGTACAGATGGGTTCATTTGATTCAGTGAAAAATCAAGTAAAATCCATTACACCTTCATGGACAAATGGTGGTACTTTTACACAAAAAGCACTAAGAGATGCAGGAAACATGCTATCCGTTCCAAATGGACATAAAAAAGTGATCGTTTTGCTGACGGATGGTGTACCAACATTTTCTTATAAAGTACAGCGGGTACACGCACAATCAAGCAGCAATTATTACGGAACTCAGTTTTCTAATACGCAAGATCGGCCGGGAAATACTTCTCTAATCTCAAGAATCTATGATGCACCTGACCAAAACAATCTATCCAGAAGAATCGACAGTACGTTTATCGCAACCATCGGAGAAGCGATGGCACTCAAAGAACGAGGAATCGAAATACATGGTCTTGGCATCCAACTTCAAAGCGATCCGGCAGCTGGTCTCTCAAAAGCAGAAGTAGAGTCTCGTATGCGACAAATGGTTTCATCAGATGAAAAAGGCGATCTTTACTATGAATCAGCTGATCATGCAACAGATATCTCTGAATACCTAGCCAAAAAAGCTGTACAGATCTCAGCAACTGTAAGCAATGGACAAATAAATGATCCAATCGCAGAACCATTCATTTATCAGCCTGGTACACTTTCAGTCAAGAGTGTGGGGACAAGTCCTACAACGGTCACTCCATCTATTTCCATAGAAGGAAATACCATCAAGAGCAATCAGATCTATTTAGGAAAAGACCAAGAAATCCAAATCCATTACCAAGTGAGAATCCAAACAGAAAATGAGGACTTCCATCCAAATTTCTGGTATCAAATGAACGGCAGGACAACTTTCCAGCCAAACATTGATACCAATGAATTAGCTGAATTCGGTATACCATCTGCTAAAGCTCCCGGAGTCAGTCTTCACATCAAAAAGTTATGGGAAGAATTTGATAACAATCTAGCTGATCGTCCAGATCAAGTTACTTTTGAGATTCAACGGGAACATACGACAAATGCTGCAGCTTGGAAAAACGGATATATCCGCATCATTAAACCAGCTAAAGATACAACAAATACGTGGGAACGTGCAGACATTGACAAATTATCTGCAAATAGCGGAGAAAGTTATCAAGAGATATTATCACTACCTCAATACAATAATCAAGGTCAAGCATTCAGTTACCAAACAATCAAAGAATTACCTGTACCAGGATACGATTCTCAACAAATAGATGCACTGACATGGAAAAATACTAAACAATTCACACCGTTAAACTTGAAAATAACGAAAAATTCCTCTACAGGTGAAAAGGATCTTATTGGCGCTGTTTTCAAATTAACAGGAGATTCTATTGATACTTTACTAACAGATCATGGCGACGGAACCTATTCTCTTCCAGAAAATGTCAAATTGCAAAAAGAAATGACTTATACACTGACAGAAACAAAAGCTCCAGAAGGGCATGAATTAAGCAAAAAGACTACTTGGGAAATCA
Organism: Enterococcus sp. HMSC072F02; assembly: GCF_001837725.1. NCBI lineage: Bacteria > Bacillati > Bacillota > Bacilli > Lactobacillales > Enterococcaceae > Enterococcus > Enterococcus sp. HMSC072F02. Next base: position 5,303 of record NZ_KV833930.1, on the reverse strand, counting down.
AGATTGCTTCTGATGGTACGGTAACCATTGATGGAAAAACAGTCACTACTTCCGATGATACGATCCAGTTGACCATTGAAAATCCTTTTGTTGAAATTCCTATAGCAGTACGTAAGTATACGATGCAAGGGACGGACAAAGAGATAAATCTTAAAGGAGCAGCATTTTCCCTACAGAAAAAAGAAGCAAATGGTACTTATCAGCCAATTGACAGCCAAACAACGAATGAAAAAGGTCTTGCCAGTTTTGATTCACTCACACCTGGTAAATACCGAGTCGTTGAAACAGCTGGTCCTGCCGGATATGATACTTCGCCGGGAAATTATGAATTCCAAATCGATAAATATGGAAAAATCATTTACACGGGAAAAAATACCGAGATGACAAATAATGTATGGACGCTCACTCATCAAAATCGACTAAAAGCGTTTGATCTAACGGTACACAAAAAAGAAGACAACGGACAGACATTAAAAGGAGCAAAATTCAGACTGCAGGGACCAGAAATGGACTTAGAATTGCCAAAAGATGGACAAGAAACAGATACCTTTCTATTCGAAAATTTAAAACCTGGAACTTATAAGCTGACCGAAACCTTTACACCAGAAGGATACCAAGGACTAAAAGATCCAGTTACTATCATCATAAAAGAAGATGGATCGATTCAAGTGGATGGACAAGAGTATGAATCTGTTCTGTCACCAGGAGCCAAAAACAACCAGATTTCTTTAGACATCACGAATCAGGCAAAAGTACCATTACCTGAAACGGGAGGAATTGGCCGTTTAGGAATCTATCTAGTAGGGATGATTGGTTGTGCGTTTTCTATTTGGTATCTTTTTTTGAAAAAAGAAAGAGGGGGCAGCTAAATATGAAAAAACTTGGTTGGCTTAGTATGTGTCTCTTCTTGTTACTATTTAAACCAGCTTTTACTCAGGCAGCAACAGAAACAGAAACAGAAATAGTTCAGATTACTTTACACAAATTGCTTTTCCCAAACGGGCAACTGCCGAAAAATCATCCAAATGACGGACAAGAAAAAGCGTTATTACAAACGTATCGAGGATTAAATGGTGTCATATTCCAAGTTTATGATGTCACAGATTCTTTTTACCATCTACGGGAAAAGGGCAAAACGGTAGAAGAAGCACAAACAGAGATCGCAAAAAACGGTGCGTCTTCCGGTACGTTTACCGCAGAAGCAACAACTACAACTCTTAACAACGAAGATGGTATCGCTTCTTTTTCTCTGGCCGCTAAAGATCAAGAAAAAAGAGAGAAAGCGTATCTTTTCATTGAATCCAAAGCACCAGAAGTCGTCAAAGAAAAGGCAGAGAATATGGTAGTTGTTCTTCCTGTATATGGACAAAACAATCAAAAACTTTCAACTATCCATTTGTATCCTAAAAATGAAGAAAACGACTACCCTGATCCACCTTTTGAGAAGGTATTAGAAGAGCCTAGAAATGATTTTACGATTGGTGAAAAAATCACTTATTCCTTGCATACGACAATTCCTGTAAATATCCTTGACTATCAAAAGTTCGAATTGTCAGATAGTGCGGATGAAGCATTAACGTTTTTACCTAATAGTTTAACGATTTCATCGAATGGAGAAAAGCTGACAGAAGGCTTTGTCATACACAAGAAACCTCACGGATTTGATGTTTTATTTTCGATCCCTTCGTTGGAAAAATATGCTGGAAAAAAACTGACCATTTCTTATCAGATGCAGCTAAGCAGTACAGCACAGGCGAACAAGGAAATCAACAACAACGGAACACTGGATTTTGGTTTTGGTATCAGTACAAAGAAAGTTTCTGTATATACAGGGAGTAAGCAATTTGTCAAAATCGAGACAAATAAACCAGATAAACGATTAGCTGGCGCAGTATTCCTTATTAAAAACAAAGCAGGAAATTACCTCCAGCAAACAGCCAACGAATACAAGTGGACAAAGAACGAATCAAATGCGCTTCACCTGATTTCCGATAAAAATGGCGCTTTTTCAATTTCCGGGTTGAAAACAGGAAGTTATCGATTAAAAGAGATCGAAGCACCTTCTGGTTATATTTTAAGTGAAACAGAAATTCCGTTTACCATTTCAACTTTTCTTTCTGAGGATAAAGAGGCGGACAGTATATTGAAAGTAGTCAATAAAAAAGAAAATAGCCGTCCATTTCTTCCAAAAACAAACGAAACGAAAAATACACTTTTAGGCGTTGTTGGTATGGTATTCGCAAGCTTTACAATCTGGTTGTTTATCAAAAAAAGAACAGGAGTGAAAAAATGAAAAATCATAAAAAAATAAACGTTATGTTAGGAGTACTTTTTCTTATTTTACCATTAATCACAAGTAGCTTCGGCGCAAAAAGAGTGTTTGCGGAGGATACAGCAGCTCAAGTCATTCTCCATAAAAAGAAAATGACTGATTTACCCGATCCTTTGATTCAAAACAGTGGGAAAGAAATGAGTGAATTCGATCAATACCAAGGATTAGCCGATATTTCATTTTCCGTTTATAACGTCACTCCAGAATTTTATGCGCAACGGGAGAAAGGAGCATCGGTGGATGCAGCAAAACAAGCAGTCCAGTCTTTGACTCCTGGTACACCAGTTGCTTCAGGAACGACAGATGCTGATGGAAATGTCACTTTATCTTTACCTAAAAAACAAAATGGGAAAGATGCAGTCTACACGATCAAAGAAGAACCAAAAGACGGAGTGTCAGCTGCCGCAAACATGGTTTTAGCTTTCCCTGTATATGAGATGATCAAACAAGCAGATGGCTCTTATAAATACGGGACAGAAGAACTAGATACTATCCATCTCTACCCTAAAAATACAGTCGGTAATGATGGAACGTTGAAAGTTACAAAAATCGGTACTGCCGAAAACGAAGCACTAAATGGAGCAGAATTTATTATTTCTAAAGAAGAAGGAACACCAAGCGTCAAAAAATACATCCAAAGTGTCACAGATGGATTGTACACTTGGACAACGGATCAAACGAAAGCCAAACATTTCATTACTGGTCATTCTTATGATATCGGCAACAATGACTTTGCCGAGGCAACGATTGAAAAAGGTCAGTTGATCGTCAATCATTTAGAGGTTGGAAAATATAATTTAGAAGAAGTAAAAGCTCCTGATAATGCAGAAATGATTGATAATCAAACAATCACGCCTTTTGAGATCCTGGCAAATAGCCAAACACCAGTAGAAAAGACCATCAAAAATGATACGTCTAAAGTTGATAAAACAACACCTCAATTGAATGGAAAAGATGTCGCAATCGGTGAAAAAATTCAATATGAGATTTCTGTCAATATCCCATTAGGTATCGCTGATAAAGAAGGAACGCAAAACAAGTACACAACATTCAAACTTATCGATACTCATGACGCTGCTTTAACATTTGATAATGATTCTTCAGGAACGTATGTTTATGCCTTATATGATGGAAATAAAGAAATCGACCCAGTAAATTATTCTGTCACTGAGCAAACAAACGGATTCACGGTTTCAGTTGATCCGAATTATATTCCTTCATTAACTCCTGGCGGTACATTGAAATTCGTTTACTATATGCATTTGAACGAAAAAGCAGATCCAACCAAAGGATTTTCTAACCAAGCAAATGTCGATAACGGGCATACAAATGATCAAACACCACCGTCAGTCGATGTCGTTACTGGGGGCAAACGATTTGTTAAAGTAGATGGTGACGTTACATCAGACCAAACACTTGCTGGAGCAGAATTCGTCGTTCGTGATCAAGATAGTGACACAGCGAAATATTTATCGATCGACCCATCCACAAAAGCCGTCAGCTGGGTATCGGCGAAAGAATCAGCAACGGTTTTTACAACCACAAGTAACGGTTTAATCGATGTGACAGGTCTAAAATATGGCACGTACTATCTGGAAGAAACGAAAGCGCCAGAAAAATATGTTCCATTAACAAACCGTGTAGCATTTACTATCGATGAACAATCTTATGTAACAGCAGGACAGTTGATTTCTCCTGAAAAAATACCAAATAAACACAAAGGTACACTTCCTTCAACAGGCGGTAAGGGAATCTATGTGTATATCGGTGCAGGAGTAGTCCTTCTACTGATTGCTGGACTGTACTTTGCTAGACGCAAGCACAGTCAGATTTAGTCTTTTTGCAAGAATTGGAAAAAGGAGCAGCGGATTACGCAAATGCTCCTTTTTCTTTTATTATCAAACAGTCATCACAAGGAGAACACAAATGAAACCAAAGAAAAGGAAACTTCTAGATCTGCTGATGCTTTTCTTGCTTCTGTCAGGGATAGGCGTCTTGGCTTATCCATTTGTTAGCGACGCGCTGAATAATTATCTGGATCAGCAGATCATCTCTCATTATCAGCAACAAGCGGTCAAAGAAAATGAAGCAGTCATGGCTAAAATCCAAGAAAACATGACAAAGAAAAACCAGCAATTAGCAAAAGAAGGTGGAAATCCAGGTGCAGATCCCTTTACTAAGAAAAAAGAACCTGCGAAAAAGGATAGAACCTATTTTGAGAAACATACGATCGGTATTTTGACGATCCCCAAAATCAATGTCAACTTACCGATTTTTGATCAAACAACGATGAAACTATTGGAAAAAGGAGCTTGTCTGCTCGAGGGAACCTCATACCCTATTGGAGGCAAATCGACACATGCGGTACTTTCTAGCCATAGAGGCTTGTCGCAAGCAAAATTGTTTACAAATTTACCTCAATTAAAAATAAAAGATCACTTTTATATTGAAATTAACGGACAGTATCTTGCGTATCAAGTCGATCAAATCAAAACCGTAGAACCCACAGAAACAGAAGCGCTGCAAATCCAAGAAGATCAAGATCTAGTCACACTGGTTACTTGTACTCCGTATATGATCAACAGTCACCGTTTACTGGTGCGTGGACACAGAATCGTTGTTGAACCAGAAGAAATAAAGGAATCCTTAGAAAAAGTGAAACAGGCAAAGTGTACTGCATTTTTACTTGTAAGCGGTTTGATCGGTGTGCTCTTGTTGCTATTTTTAGTGATCCTAATAAAATTTTTAAAAAAGTAAGTATATAGTTTACGTAAACAGAATATCTTTTGTGTATAGTGGAATCTCACGAATGAAACGGAGTGTAATAAGATGGAGATAGAATTTAGACGAAAGCACGAATTCATCAATTAAGTATTAAATACAGTTACACATGGAATCGCAGCGTTATTAAATTTGCTTTTCTTCTACATTATTTCATAGTCTGGATAGGCTACAATTAACTAGACAGAAA
>NZ_KV833929.1:0-13633 GCF_001837725.1 Enterococcus sp. HMSC072F02 | reverse complement strand
TTACTTTGTTCAGTTTTCAAAGGTCTACTTCAACGGAAATGTTTTTCCGATTTGTTTTGGCTGCCGTAGCAACTTTTATATCATATCAGAGTGACAAGTGATTGTCAACTCTTTTTTAAAAGTTTTTTTCGATTTCGTTTTTCGAAATCTTTCAGCAACTCATTCATCATAACTTGTCGTTTGTTATTTGTCAAGAACTTTTTTGAAGTTTTTTCGATAGAATCAACTTTCGCAAGCTGTTCTTTTTTAACGACTTAGTTATCTTATCATGTCATCATAAACATGTCAATAACTATTTTTTAAGTTTTTTCAGAAACGTGATATAACGTCCACTTCGGAATCAACGCTGTTAAATTTATCATGTATTTCTACCTTGGTCAACTATAAATTAAGCATTACTTTGTGAAATGATTTTTCGATCAATTATTATTATTCGTTATACAACCGTTTTCTACATATTTTGAAAACAAAATGCACTAAAAAATTATCTATAGCAGAACATTTCATTGTCTTTTTTGGATCAAACAATAAAAAAAAAGAAGTTTGAAAAAAATTCAAACTTCTTTGCTCGCTTAATCTGTATTTTAGAAGAAAGGCACTCCCTCTACTTCGTAAGTTCCAAGAACAGAGCGCATTTGACCTGGTTCTTCCCAAATGTATCCTTCGCCTAATTCTTCTCTTTGATTCTTTTGTTCAGTCTCAAAGACAAACAACGGAACATTTTCCTGATTAATATGTGTATTTGTCAATTCCATCAAACTAATCTTGCTAACATCGATATGAACTATTTCTTTTAAGAAATTAAGTATATTCGCTAAACCAGTCTTCCCTTCAGAAAGTTCCGCTAACGCAAATTCCAACTTGTCATCAATTGAATGGACCAAAAATTTTTTAGAACCATCCTCCAAATGCAACATAATTGTACCAGCAACTCTTTTGCTTGCCAAAATTTCCACCTCGATCACCTTGTTCTATGGCTTACATAAAAATTCTAGCACATTTTCAGAAAAAATACACACTTTTTATTTCTTATTTTCTTTCCGTTCTAATTCAGATAACGCTTCTTCTATCCAAATAGGTAACTGCTCCGCAATAGTGGCAAAACCGATTTTACGATTTTTATTCGTGAAATATCTTTTTCTACGATAAGGAACAGCTGGATTTGTTTTTTCTAATGTTCTTAAAGATAAACTGATTTTTTTGGAATATTCATCAATGTCGATGATCTGAACGGTTACTGGCTGCCCGACTTTTAACAATGAATGGATATTTTTCGTATAACCGGATTGTACTTCCGAAACATGAATAAGTCCTTGCGTCTCATTATCAAGAGAGACGAATGCCCCATAAGGCTGTATCCCTGTTACTTTTCCTTCAATTATTTGTCCAATTTTATAAGTCATCTACTTCCCTCTCTTCGCATTTATCATTATACTGTAAATAGCGCAAAAAAAGAAGCGACGAAAATGACTGGAGGTATTGAGATGATCGAATTTGATAAAAAGATTTCAAGAAAAGATACAGAAAGTGTAAAATGGGACGCGATTGCCGAGACATATCAAATGGATGATTTACTTCCTTTGTGGGTAGCAGATATGGATTTCTTATCTCCCGAGGGGGTAGCTAATGCGTTTAGTGAATACATCAAACACGGAATCTTTGGTTATGCCACTCTATCTGATAAACTCTATCAGGCTATCATTCATTGGGAACGTCAACGCCATGCTGTTGAGTTGACGAAAGAAAATATTGTTTTTACAAGTGGTGTGTTGACTAGTTTAGCTGCAGCAGTACAAACTTTTACAAAACCAGGCGATTCTATTTTGATTCATGACCCAGTTTATCCTCCATTTTCCTCTATTATAGAAACAAATCAACGTCACATTGTTCGAAGCTCTTTGCTAGAAAAAAATAATCATTTTGTCATGGACTTTTCTAACATGGAGAAAAAAATAGAAGAAAACAATGTAAAAGCAATGATCTTGTGCAACCCTCATAATCCAGGAGGTCGCGTTTGGAGCAAAGAAGAATTGAAACAGTTAAGCGAATTGTGTTTAAAACATCGAGTGTTTCTGTTTAGTGACGAAATCCATCAAGATTTGACTTTATTCGATCATACATTTACTTCCATGCTGACGATTAATCCCGATTTGGACGATTTGCTCATTGCCTTTACTTCTGCAACAAAGACTTTCAATTTAGCTGCAATCAAAAATTCAATGGTATTTATCAAAAATCCAGAGCTGAAAGCTAAATTTGAAAAACATCTAGTGATGAATCAACAGCACGAAATCAACACTTTTGGTTTGATTGGGACTCAAGCGGCTTATGAGACCGGTGGAGAATGGTTAAACCAATTGATTCCTTATCTAGAAAAAAATGTTCAAACAGTTAATCAGTTTTTTGAACAGCATCTTCCGAAAGTGAGAATAATGAGCCCTGAAGGAACTTATTTAATGTGGTTGGATTTTACCGCTTATATTTCAGACGACCAGAAATTAGAGAATACTCTAGTGAGAAAAGGAAAAGTCGTATTAAATCCTGGTATCACATTTGGTCCTTCCGGTCATGGACATATGCGCTTGAATATTGCTTGTCCAGAAGAAACTTTACTAGAAGGACTTCATCGAATCAAGCACGCTTTAGAAACAACCGAATAAATCAGTTATCAAAGTAAAAGGACGAGACCTTACTAGGTTTCGTCCTTTTCTATAAATACTCCGTATCATACCAAACTATTCTGAAATTTCGATTGTTTCAATCACTATGTCATGTACAGGGCGGTCTTGCGGACCACGTTGCACATTTGCAATTTCATCTACTGTATCCATTCCTTCCAGTACATGTCCAAAGACTGTATGTCGGAAATCTAACCAAGGGGTTCCGCCACCTTTATACGCTTCAATGATTTCTGATGGGAATCCAGCACCTTCCAATTGTCCAAGCATATTAGCTGGCACATTTGTGTTATTTACAATAAAGAATTGGCTTCCGTTTGTGTTTGGACCTGAATTTGCCATAGATAAAGCTCCGCGAAGGTTGAACAGTTCACGACTGAATTCATCTTCAAAACTTTCTCCATAAATACTTTCTCCACCCATTCCTGTTCCAGTTGGATCGCCGCCTTGAATCATGAAATCAGGAATAACACGGTGAAAAATCACGCCATCATAATAACCTTTTTTGGAAAGTTCAATGAAATTTTGAACCGTCTTCGGTGCTAGTTCAGGGAATAATTGGACAGTAATGTCACCACGGTTTGTTTTGATAACAGCTTTTGGTCCTTTTTCATTTTTTAAATCTAGTTGTGGGAATCCCATATTGTTTCCTCCTATTATTTGCATACTTCATAAATAATAATAACATAATACCTAACCTTCCGTAAAAATACTAGATTTGTTTTTCTTTATTTTTTCATCACTGCCTGCATTCCATGAATAAATTCTATGACTGACCATTTCAACTTCAAATATTTTTGAGAAGCATTCTCAATTAAATTCTGCTATAGTGTGAAAAGGGAGGAATTTTTTATGGAAATCTATGACATTACAATTATCGGTGCAGGTCCTGTAGGGATGTTTGCCGCTTTTTATGCAGGAATGCGCCAAGCTAAAACAAAAATCATTGACAGTCTACCTCAACTTGGTGGTCAATTAGCAACATTATATCCTGAAAAATATATTTACGATATCCCAGGTTATCCAGCAATCAAAGCAAGTGAATTAATCGATCAATTAGAAAAACAGTTAACTACTTTTAATCATACATTTCATTTAAAAGAAGAAGTTCTCTCGCTTACTCGTGAAGACGAAGTTATCGAGATCACTACAAATAAAGGCATACATTATTCTAAAGCAGTCATTTTAACTTTAGGGAATGGTTCATTCCAGCCGAGAAAATTGAATTTAGATAATGCTGAAGCATTCGAAAACCACGGATTGGATTATTTCGTAAATGATTTGATGAAATATGCCGGAAAAAAAGTTGCTATTGCTGGAGGCGGCGATTCTGCTATCGATTGGGCATTGATGTTGGAGCCTATTGCAAGCGAAGTTTACCTGATCCATCGTCGTCCGGAATTCCGTGCGCATGAACATAGCGTATCGCGTTTGAAGTCTTCAACTGTCACCTTGCTTACTCCATATCTAATCGATGGATTGTCTGGCAACGCTGGAGAACTGTCAGACATCCGCTTAAAAAAAGTGAAGAGCGATGAAACAATTGATTTGATGATTGATGCTCTGATCGTCAATTATGGATTCACTTCTAATTTAGAACATCTCTCTTCTTGGGGACTTGATAGTACTAGAAATGCCATCACTGTAAAATCAGATATGTCTACTTCTATTCCAGGTGTTTATGCAGCTGGTGATATCTGTACCTATGAAGGAAAAGTGAAACTGATTGCTACTGGGCTCGGTGAAGCACCTACCGCAGTGAACAATGCTTTACACTACATTAATCCAAAAGAACGGACTCAGCCTGGTCACAGCACAAGCTTATATGATAAAAATCTTCGGCCTAGTTGATTTTTTAGATTCCTCTGCATTTCAAGCGAGATCCAAAAGCAGTTTCTTGCATTTTTTTCATGTTCCGTTAACATGAAATAGAGAAAGAAAAATAAAGGGGGAGCAATAATATGGTCGTCAAAACTGAGACTTTAGAAGAAAAGGCAAGAGAACTATTGAAAGAACGTGGCGTAACTGTAGAAGATATCGCACAACTTGTCATGTTTTTACAAAAAGACTATATTTCTGATTTGACTTTGGCAGATTGTACTGAAAGTGTCAACAGCGTATTAACAAAACGTGAAGTACATAACGCCATTATCACCGGAATCCAATTAGATATATTAGCAGAAAAGAAAAGATTGATGGATCCGTTGCAACACATTATCGAAGATGACGAAGGTCTTTACGGTATCGATGAGATCTTAGCTTTATCAATCGTGAATGTTTACGGTACGATTGGCTTTACGAACTATGGCTATATCGATAAAGTGAAACCGGGTATTTTAAAAGAACTAAACAGCCACGATGGCGTTCATGTCCATACCTTCTTAGATGATATCGTCGGAGCAATCGCTGCTGCTGCTGCCAGTCGATTAGCACACAAAGAACCAGAAAAAAGAAGTCGACTTACTCAATAAATCAAAAAAAGAAAGAAAACGTCTATTTAGACGAGTTCTTTCTTTTTTGTTTGTTTCAAACTATTTTTCCCTAAGAAAAGAAAAATAGCAAAAAATACTTCTAATACTACAAAGAACAAGATAAAGCTATGCATGAAAAATTCTTCTGGAAGTACATTGATGATTGGATCAGTTACAGGATCGAATAACCAGTCATCGTTGTTGAAAAACGTTTCATGAAAAAGGATAAAAAAGCGATCAAATCCAATCATCATGAAAAAACCGAAAATGACTGGCAGCAACATGCCAATCTGAAACGGACGAATCAATCGCCAAAGACGATCATTCTTTTGCAAATATCTGATAAACAAAATACTTGGGATCAGAGTGATGAAAAATACAGCATAATCCACTAAAAACAAAATTTTCACTTCATAAAAATGATGAGCTCCGCTAGCAGAAACTGGAAAGTCCGGCAAACTGAGGACTGTTTGGAAGGGATTATTAAGATAATTCATCAGGTGATCAAAATTTTTCAGTAATGTCTCTTGGTCTAAAGAAGTATAATCCAAAATATGCAAATGTCCGATATCAAATACATACAGCGGTCGAAAATTGATCGTCACTCCAACTGCCAAACTGATCAGCGTCAGAAACAGGCTGAATAATCCGGCATATTCCAACCACCGCCATCTCGAATTTTTCATATTAGAAGCTCCATTCATCCAATGATCGTTTCACAAAGGTAGCTGGGATAGGCAGCCCAGGTACATCTTCTTCTTTTGTGAAACCTGATAAAACGAGCAAAGTATCGATATTATTACGTATCCCTGCTTGGATATCTGTTTCATAGTTATCTCCAACCATGATTACTTCTTCTTTTTGCAGACCTAATACTTCAACGGCTTTATCCATAATGATTGCTTCTGGTTTTCCGATATAAATTGGTGGAGTTTGGGTTGCTGTCTCGACGAAAGAGATGACTGACCCAGCTCCAGGAAGAAGACCACGTTCTGTAGGGATATTCTTATCCGGATTCGTACCAATGAAAGTAGCCCCTTTTTGAATAGCAAGAGTTGCTTTGACGACCTTTTCATAGGTCAAATAATTATCTAGCCCTACTACTACATAGTCAGGAACCTCTTCTTCCCATGTAAATCCGGCAGCTAAAATCAAGTCAATTAATCCGGCTTCTCCGATAACATACACTTTTTTTCCTTTTCCATCTGCTTTCATGAAATCAATTGTAGCCAAAGTAGCTGTATAAACTGTTTCTGGTGCTACATGAATGTCAAACTCATCTGCTAGACGATTAGCCACTGTTTCTGGCGACTTAGTCGTGTTATTCGTAACAAATAAGAAAGGCAATTTCCTTTTTTGTAATTCTTCCACAAACCGTTTCCCTGCCGGTATAGGTTCCGTCCCGCGATAAATCGTCCCGTCTAAATCAATTAAATATCCTTTATAGTCCATTCATCCACTACTCTTCCCTTTTTCTTATCGTAAATGCTGTTTTTGTTTTTTCCACTTGATTAGATTGTTCTTGTTTTTTTACTTTTTCAGAGGTTTTTGCTGACTCTGTTTTTCGATTTTTAATAACCGGTTTTTTACGATTAGATGTGACTGGTCCTTTTTTCTCATCGATATACGCACGATTATGGTTTTTTTTCTTTTTTCGGCGCTGAGTTGTCTTTTCTTTTTTACCGCCGATTCTTTCGATGACAAAATACGCACAACCAAAATTGCAATATTCGTAAAGATAGTCTTCCAATGAATCAATTCGCTGATCCGGATGCGCCCGTCGATTATCCGCTCGGAAGAATCCTTTTAAACGTAGTTGTTCATAACCCCAATCTCCTACGATATAATCATATCGGGCTAGTACATCACTGTATCGTTCTCCCAGTTTTTCTGCATTAAATCCTTCACGATAATCGGACACAAGCCGATAATGTCTTTCGCCTACCAAAAAATTACTGTCATCTAACAGCGTCACTACTTCACCTTTGACTTTTTCTGCTTTCGGCTCCTCGACGATTTCTTCCAAAGCAGCTGTCAGTTCTTCTGTGACTGTTGTTTCCTGTTCAGCTGATGATTTTTTCTTAGCAATTTCTGTTTTATGCTCAACGTTCTGCTGTTCATTTTGTTTTGCAGACATGCGTTCACCACCTATCTTTTTTATTATACCTTGTTTTTATTTGATTGGGTAGTGAGCTTTCAAGTAATCTCCTACCACGCTTCGGATAAATTCAGGAAACAAAAATTCATTTTTTCCAACAATTTCGATCGTTGGAAAAAATGGGACAAACATTAGATGATCGACGGTAGTAAAAGTATAATTTTTAGTCGGATCGACTGGCTTATTCTTCCAAAAAACTTGATGGTTAACGGAGTCATACATGATTCCATTATAGACCATCTGTCCAAAAATCTTGCCGCGAAATCCCATTCCCTTCATCGGATAGTTACGTAAAAACTGACGATTTTTTTCTATTTCTAAAACTAAACGAATCAGATCATTTCCACCCAATGTGACATTCAGCAAGTGCATTGGATGTGGCAATGCCGTGTGAAGCTGATCCTGGTTGACCCGACCTTTTGGAATTTCAGTTAAAAACAGACCACTGTTTAATATTGCGGCGTCCGTCTTTCCTCGTTCTTTTACCGCCTCAAGGGCTACTTGGATAAACGAATGCTCACTGAAGATATCTAGGCTTAAAGAAAACGGCAAATCCGCTACTTCTTTTTCTTTTAGCAGCTCATGCCCTTGTTCTAAGTAACCGTTTACCTCTTGTTCATCTTCTGTAAAAGCTGTCATTGTTTCTGTAGGGATGGCTTTGGCCGAATGCTTAAGGATTTTTTTTTCTTCATCGATGGTTAAATGGACTTCTCCTACATATTGACCGTATTTGCCAGCTGCTGCTATTTGGACATCGTTGACTACATGACCTTCTCTGAATAAATGATGGGTGTGCGAACCTAAAATAACATCAATTGCTGGTATTTCTTTTGCAATTTGTAAATCATCTTGAATCCCGAGATGACTCATCAAAACTAAAACATCCACTTGTGGACGTAAATCTTCGACTAATTCCGGCAAAATATCATATGGATTGCGTATGTCCCAGCCATTTGGATTATACGTAAGCGGGAACGGGGCAGTAAATGCAATCAAGCCAATTTTTGTCTGGTGTTTCGTTGTAATGATTTTATACGGTTTCGTCCATATCGGTGGCTGCAACGTATTTTTATCGAACAAGTTATCAAGGATGATATCAAACTCAGCATGATCATATAAGTGGTTTAGATCTTCTTTGGAATTTCCTACGCCTTCATTGTTTCCTATCGTCGCTGCATCATAACCAACTTCATTCATCAGCAAGATATTCGCCTGTCCATTCGTTGCCTCTGATAATGGATGCCAACGATCCACAAAATCACCTAGATCGACTGCAATCGTTGTCGTATTTTCTTTCTTTTCGTTTTCTCGTTTACGCTGATCTAAGAATCTTCTGATCCTTGGCCAATTTTCTAAATGTGAATGCAGATCATTCGTATGTAAAATCACTATTTTTTCCATGTGTCCTCTCGCCTCTCTTTATCTTCATCATACCACAGGCAGCTTTTTCTTCCATTGAAACAAGCTCCATTTCAGAGCTTTTCCTGTCTCGAAGCAAATTACATAAGTATAATATTCGATAAAATAGTCTGGCTAAAAGAACGAAAAACTATTCAGTTTTACAGCCTAATTATTTCTAGAAATAAAAAAAAAACAGACCCGAAAGTCTGTCGTCGTTTCATTATAATCAGACACATGGCGGAACCTGCTTAGTGCTGCTTCCTTCCAGACCTGACACGCTTCACAAGCCCACCATTGTCCTAGCCTTTCGGCAAAGAATAGTATACCTTATTTTTCATTCGTTGACCAGTCTTTTTTTAATTTCTTTTTTCGCTGACGTAGCTTTCGGAAAAAGTCAGTCAAAACCCTTCCGCATTCGTCTTCTAAAATGCCACCTTCTACATACGCTTGATGGTTGAATCGTTCGTCTTCCAAAAGATTCATCAAAGTGCCGGCTGTTCCGCCTTTCGGGTCATATGCACCGAAATAAACTTCTGCTACACGAGACAAAATCATCGCGCCACTGCACATAGGGCAAGGTTCCAAGGTAACAAAAAGCGACGCATTTTCTAAGCGCCAACTTCCAACTTTTTCACAGGCTTCCTTGATTGCAAACATTTCTGCATGTGTAGTAGCATCTTGTGTCGTTTCTCTAAGGTTATATCCTTTTCCAATCACTTCTCCCTCTAATACAACCACTGCTCCAATCGGAACTTCATGGAGCACTTCTGCTTTTTTTGCTTCTGCCAATGCAAGGCGCATCCATTTTTCTTTATCTACTGCATCAAGATTTGTATTAACCAATTAACCTTCCCTGCCTTTGTTTTTTCTTGTTTTACTTTAGCATATGACAAAAAGGCTGTAACTAACTTTTTTTTCTATGGTAAAATAAATACAAGAGGTGAACAAGATGAAAATGAATAAATTACTTGCTCTTTACCCACAAGCACAGAAAAAAAACTGTCCAGCGTCAGAAGCTGATATCCTTTCTTTTGCAGTTGATGATGCTTTTATTTGGATTAAAAGCGATTCACTATCCCAACAAGAAACTAGTCTTTTGAAAGCGTTATTCCCTATAGTCAGCGATCAAAAAAAACATCCGTGGTATCACTATCTTTTTAAAGATGCTTCTTGCATCCAAGAAAAAAGCTTTCGTTTGATCCAGCTTCACGTCGAATCGAAAGGAGAATTCTTAAAAAAAGAATGGCAAGATACTATTTTGGAATTATTTCGCTATTCTGCTGATTTCTTCTTTTATACAGACACTGATGCTCTCTTGATCGAACAAAAAAATTGTGATTATCTTGATGCTGCTGAGATCAATGGTATTTTTCTATCTTTAGATGCTGATTTTGATACGACAACATCTGTATTCGTTGGTTCTTTTCATTCACCAGGTAGCGACCTTGTCCCTTTGTTTGCTGAAGAAAGAAGAATTTTTTTAACAGAGCAAAACAATCTCTATACTCACAGCCGTACTTTTTCTATGCAAGATGTTGCTTTACATTACTATACAAAAGATGTCATGAAAGATAGTGCGTTGATCAAAAGTTACATAGAACTGATCAAACAAAATGAAATGGAAGAGATCATTCAAGAATTATGGAATGAATTAGGTAATGTCAGCTCTGCTGCAAAAACGCTGTTTCTTCATCGGAATACGCTAAAATATCGAATCGAAAAATTTCAAGAACAATCAGGTTTCAATCTAAAAAAAGCCAATGATTTACTGTTTTGCTACCTTTTATTGATTCATGAGCATGATTAAAGATAAGTTAAAGGGGTTATGACAATAAATTTTGTCACAACCCCTTATTTCAAATGAATAGTGTTCAAAAGCTAGTTTCTCTTACATCATTTTTTCAACAAAATGCATAAGCCGATCTTTTACGTCTTCGGTTGAGTCTTTGATGGAATCACCGTAAACAGAGATTTTCTTTTTTCCTGATTTTATTTTTGCTAACATCCCCATCAAAGAATCCAAGTCACTATCTGACAGATCATCTACGATTTCCATCAATTTTTCATTTCCATCGAATTTGTCGTGGACGAATTTTTTTACTTTTGTCCGAGTAGTCATATGATGGATCTTTTCCATTACTTTTCCCGATACGACGACTGCTGTCGCTACACTGGCAGCGGCTGCTACGCTTAATCCAATTGTTACTTTTGTTGATGTTTTCATAAGTATCAGCTCCTTTTTATCTACTTCAATCATAGCATAGACAAAAAAATAAACGAACTAATCCACTCATCGAAATCAGCGAAATCTTAATCCTTTAGGAAAAAAGTTCTTTACTGTTCCTTTTACTTGTTTACCAAAACCGACAGGTATCTTATCCAATACTAATAAAACCCATCCTTGATCCCCATCACGTTGAAATGTTTCTCCTGCTGTGTAAGATTGCCATTCCTTTTGAGTGATCGACAAACAAGGGATGTTTTCTGTCTTTTTCATAGCAAGTGCTAAGGCATAGCTAGGTTCAAATCGATTCTTTTTGAAATCTCCTAAATGCAAACCTGTACGCATGACTTTCAAACCATCAAGAGAAGGGAGCAACTCAGGAACTTCCCAAAGATGATCGTTGAACACTAAAAGTCTCCCAGTGATTTCATAATGGAAATCCATTGAAAATTCCGTCCAAAGTTTTTCCTGTTCTTTTGTCAATTCTTCTTTCCGTTTCTTACGTACTTTCTTTTCTTTACGTGTTGGGTTTTGTCCATGAAAAGTCAACTTTGCGACAAAATGCCCTTCTCCTTGATTTTCATGAGGCCATATACGTACTGTTTTGTCCAAACCATCTACGCTTCCCCATTCAGGACGTCCTGAACTAACGGTTTGAGACAAAGGGATTTCTTCAATTGTTACTGGATAATTTTCTACAAGCCAGCTAATAATCTCTTCATTTTCTTCTGGTGCAAACGTACAGGTAGAGTAGATCAGCTGCCCTTCATGTTTTAGCATCTTTATTGCTGAAGACAAAATCTCTTGCTGACGTTTTTGACAGTGTAGCGGAGATTCTTCTGTCCACTCTTTTACTGCATTCGGATCTTTTCTGAACATCCCTTCCCCTGAACAAGGCGCATCAACCACGATCCGATCAAAAAAACCGGAAAAATGAGGAACAAGCTCTGCAGGTGCATGATTTGTCACTATTGCGTTCGAAACTCCCCATCGTTCTATATTTTCTGATAGGATCTTCGCGCGTTTCGGAAATATCTCATTTGACACTAACAACCCTTTGCCTCTCATTTGAGCAGCTAATTGGGTCGATTTACCGCCGGGAGCCGCACACAAATCCAACACTTTTTCTCCTGGTTTTGCTGCAGCAGCTGTTCCAACGATCATTGCACTTGGTTCTTGGCTATATTCGTACCCAGCTTGATGGAGGAAAGACTTTCCATTCACAGTGCCAAGAAATCCCTCATTGCTGTAGGGAGCGGGTTGCAATTCTTCGCTATGGTAAGTTTGAACCATAGCCAATCCTGCCGGTTTTAGTGGGTTCCACCGAAATCCTTTTTTTGCGCTTCCTTGCTCAAGTGCGCAAAAAAATTCAGTTGATTCTTCTCCTAAAAGAAGACGATATTTTTTGATAAATTGCTGTGGTAACGTTGTAGCTTCCTCCTTCATTCAAATGTTTCGTTAGACATTTTACAATCTTTTTTACGAAAAATAAAGGTGGCTGATCTACTTTTTCATGTTGCTTCCTAAGATAACTGTTCCTTTAAGATACTTTCCAAGTATTCATCCGTCACCTCATTTTTATCCCAAACAGCGTTCATCGTTTCAAAAAAATCTTGAGAAAAATTATCTGAGCTCAAACTTCCCAATGCATTAAGCCAAAGCAATTCAAGCAACTTTTCCTCTTTGATTTTCGTGTGGCCTTTGATGTATGAGAAAAATGGCCGTTTAAATAGCGAATTCATGTCTAATTCAGATTTTGCAATGATTCCACGGATACTTTCATGGATAGAAAAAAAATCTTTCAGCAAGTAGACTGTGCTTAGAACATCATTGGAATTGCATTCAGCTAAGTATCGTTCAAAGCAAACAGTGATTTCTTCTAATATTTTCTCCTTTAACCCGCTGATCGATTTGAAATGTGTATAAATCGGATATGTAGAACACCCGCAGAAATCCGCCAAATCTCTTGCAGTAATTGATTTCATTCCATATTCTTCCACATATACCATACTTTTGAACAGCAAATATTCTTTACTATAATTTGTTACTCTCCCCATCATTCTTACCTCCGTCCCTCTTCATCTACCCTCTAATAAATAACGTACAAAATTAAAAAAAAAAAGTGAAATAATCACTGATAATCTTCATAATCACTTTAGATATATCCATTAAAAATCAAGTATATTTACTTATGATACAAGAAAACCTTGACAAAAAGCCCTATGAAATAAACAATAGAATAAACAAGGTGATAACAAGATTTAAATAACAATATATACAAACAAAAGGCGATACTCTGTAAGAATAACACACACTGAAATGACTTTCCACTCACAGTTTTTGTCTAACTATATACAAAAACAGAATAAAAGGAGGCTATTATATTAATTGAAGCAAGAAAAAAAGAGTTGCTTGTTCTGCACAGGGTCATTCAAAAAAAAAATTGTTCTTTACAGGAATTAGCCAATGAATTGCATATTCCAAAACGAACAATCAAAGAGTTGATTCGGAAAGTAAATTTTTCGCTCAAGCAATTTTTATTGATGGAGGAATTTATTTATTCTAACCATAAAGGAGAGATCTACACCAAAGAAACCGATCAGTCTAAAAAGCTAGCTGTATTTTATAAGTTAAGATTACGCTACCTACAAGAATCCAATCGTTTTAATTATATGATTTGTCAAATTAAGCTAGAATAAAA
>NZ_KV833928.1:43604-75841 GCF_001837725.1 Enterococcus sp. HMSC072F02 | reverse complement strand
AATTTGTCAAAAAAACTGTTGCCATTCCAAGAAAAGAGCATAAGGGAAAACTGATAGCACCTTCCTACAGGAAGGTGGCTAAGTTGGCTGTGCCAACTGGTTTTCTTTACAAAATCACTTCATATTTTTTTGATATCATAAAAAAATCCATTTTGGACCTATTTTCGGTCATAATATAGTACCTACTTTTGGTCATAGTTTCGTCCGTAGTTTTGGTCATAGTGACTAAAGCTTTTACGC
Source organism: Enterococcus sp. HMSC072F02 (assembly GCF_001837725.1). NCBI lineage: Bacteria > Bacillati > Bacillota > Bacilli > Lactobacillales > Enterococcaceae > Enterococcus > Enterococcus sp. HMSC072F02. The sequence continues at coordinate 75,601 of NZ_KV833928.1, read as the reverse complement.
ACAAAAAAAGAGAGTGGCAAGATAAAGCTTGCCACTCTCTTTTCTATTCACAAAATTGGTTTAAATTTACTTTCTTTAACACTTCATTTATATCATAGCAATTATAATGTTTACACAACATCATTCCTAAATTTAACGGTTGTTCCTCTTTATATTTTTTAAGTTCTACATTTTTTTGCGTTTAATTGCTTTTCTCTTTTCTTTATATTCCGCTCCAACTTTCTCTTTAATAGTGACAATAGAATTACATATTTTTGCTAAACTTCCTTAAAAAAATTGGATCTCGATTACTCAAATTTGCTTGCAGACTTTTCTAAGTGCTTTGTTTTTTCTTCATAATTATTTGATTTCATTTCCATTTTCTTCTATTTAAAATTTATTATTTTTATTAGTCGTACGCATAGAACTGATTTCATTTTTTTATCTGTTTGATTATCTAGCGTTTGAAATTCTAAGTTTTGATTGGATTCATCAATATCTTTTTATACTACTTTATTTTATTTACAAAATTTATTTTCTTGTTTACTTTGGTCACAGTTTCATTCGTCACTTCGGTGATATTTTTTCAATATACAAATAAAAAAAGTTGAACCGATATACATTAGGTTCAACTCTTTTTTAGGTTTCATAGGGCATACTATCACTTTTAATCTGATAGATGTAAATCTCTCTTTACTTTTTTGTTATCCATTTTTCAACAATAGCTCCCTTATATGTTGTCAATATTGCTCTACGTATTCTAGCTCTTTAACCCATTCTTTCTCTGAAGTGGAAGAGAATAATCGTTTAATCCCCACTAATTCTTTGCCATAAATTCATGTCAAATACAATTTTTAAAAACCATTTAATTCATGGATTTTCTCTTCACTTTTTTCTAGATAACAATATTTAAAATTGTTTTTTATCTCACATTTCATCTTCAATTCATCTTGAATCATCAGTTCAATATAATTAGTGACCGTGATTTTTTCATTTGTTGCGTTCTTTACTGATTCACATAATTCGTCAAGTTCTAAGAAATCATGCGTACTAAGCTGCAGAATTAATTGCATGACAATCACCTCTTTATTTTTTTAATAGACTATCGAAAAGTGGATTAGGATCATTAAATGTATCTCTGAACAACTCGTTATCTTCATAAGTGAATCTTCGTCTTGGTTTTGATCCCTTATCATTTTCACGGATTTCACTATCAATAATCACTGTTTCATGATTTGAATCAAATTTTTTCGCTGACTTTCTTTCTTCAACGATATTGATTTTTTGTGTTTTTTCTTTCATTTCTCCACTATCTTTTTGAACGTTTTCCCGAACATCTACTGTTTTGAACCCTTGACTACTTGTAGAACTTTGTACATTTTCTCGGACATCTACTGTTTTTGGTTGACTTGTACTGCTACTTTGCAGATTTTCTCGAACATCAATTGTCTTAGTACCTTGACCATTTGAAGAACTTTGTAAATTCTCTCTTACATCAACATTCCGTCCGACATGACCATTCAATGAACCTTGAATATTTTCTCGGACATCTACTGATCGGCCACCTTGACTACTTGTAGAATTTTGTAGATTTTCTTTGACCAATTTTTCTAATCCGGTATTTGAATTTTTAGCTTCATGGATTCTTTCTTTGGTCAACGCTTCTTTTTCGTCCATATTAGCGCCTGTACGCCCTTCTACACGTTTCCTTAACATTTCCTCACGATTCATTGCTTCAGGCGTGTATTTCGCTTCCTGTCGCTTCTGATTAATTAATTCTTCAGCAGACTTAGCTTGACCGTGCATAGCATTTTTACGTTCTTCAATATCTTGTTGGACTTTTTGCTGAATTGCACTTACAGGATTATTATTCGATTCAGCATTATTTTTCATTGCTTCACGCATACGTTCAGAACTAGACATAATTCTATCGGCATTTTCAACCTTAGCACCATCTTTTCTATCCGAAAGACGTGTTGGCATGGAATCAGCATATTTTCCAGTTTCATCTTCTTTATTTTTAGCTAACATAGGTTTGCTATTTTTATTAATAGCGGACACTGTACCATCATCTAAACCTTCTTTGAACTTATTCTTGGTATCATTAGCTATATCACGCATACTTTTAAATGGTTTTGTTGCTCTTTCACTAGCCATTGTAGCTCCATATGAAGCTAAACCTGATAATCCACGTTCATGGGCATATCCCAAAGCTCTTCCAGTTTTGCCAGCTTTTTTTGATAGAGTTTCGCCGAAATTCTTTTCTGGTTTTCGATCTTCTCCTTCTCCGCTGTCTGATCCATTTCCATTTCCGCTTCCTTTGGCACGATTAAATCCATTTGATCCTTTTCTAAATAGCATTGCGCCCATTCCAAAAGCAGAAGCAAGTTGCCCATAGCCTTCTTTGAGTCCAATATCAACACCAAAGTATCTCATGACTGTTCCACTGCCTTTGATTAAAACAAAAACGGCACAGATATAAGCAATTGTTTTTATAAAAATATTTGTTGAGATACCTTGTCCTGAGTTCAGAAAATTGATAAACATAGCAAACATGGATAGTCCAAATCCTTGAAAGCCTACTGTCAAATAGCACTGTAGAATATCTGATAGAACAACTTTTGAACGCTGTCCTGTTTCAATATCTGTTGCAAAAACAAGAACACCTAACACGCGTTTAAATGCAAGTTCTAGTATTGCTGTAATAATGACAAACGCGCTAAACACGTATGCGATTGCCAACGCTGTCAACCCAATCGAAATCCCCCAAAGATTTGCTTGATAGCGATAATAGCCTGATTTCAAGCTATCAGAAAATGTTGATAAAAAGTTATCAGAAAACTTTGTGGCAACAAATTCATTATTAGAATTTTCAACTAATTCATAGCGAAGATTATCCGCAGCTGGATTTTCTTTTTCCAATTTATCAATCACTTTATTCGTCAACACTTGTGTGAGATCCGTCTGTTGAAAATTTTTTCGTGTTAACTTATTCCGATCCTCCGTTTTATCAATGCTTGAGTACTGATCTGTTTTATTAATATATGCCAAATCTGTTACTCCTTGTTTTATCAATGACCAAGCGACTCCGTCATCTGAATTTGTAATCGTAGTAGCATCATTGTAAAATATTTTGGAAAATTGAATACCGCTAGAAATCATCGTTGGCATTAAAAGAATTAATGCTACAGACATCACTATATTCATTGCAACAGATTTTAAATCTATTGTTCCTTTTCCAGTAATCATCTTGTAGCCAACAAACATCAATGAAAGGATCATTAATCCAACGACAATTGTATTCATGACTGATTGATAAACGTTATTTAGCCCTGTACTTTCAATAAAATTGAACAAATCTAGCACATCTGGAATCATATTTTGAATCGAATCAGTCACAGTAAACATACCTTTTACCACAGCCCATCCAAGCCAAAACCCAAACTGACTAAGGAAATCTCCATTGTATTTTTTCAGGTAAGGTCTATAAAGAGAATTATTCAAAAACTCTGTTTGACTTTTTGTGTCATCAAACCAATTGAAAATGCTAGCTTCAACAATATTACTTGTAAAAACAACGCTAATCATTAAAACAAGTACACTGAGTGCTAACCAGTTTATTTTTCTACTAACGATTTTTTCTTTAATTGCTTTCATAGTTTTTCCCCTTCAGCCCATTTTCTAAGACTCTCAGAGAGCTGCTGAGCCATTTTTTGATTAATTATGACATGAGTTACACAGTTGTCATTTTCAGCTCTTAAATCGAGAACTACTGTGTTGAAGCAGATACTCTCGATTAGTTCGAGAGTATCAGTGTTTTGATCAAGACACCAAATCTGATCTATTAGACGATTTTTAATCATGTTTTTTCTCCTTCTAACCAATTATGCATAGGGATTTTAGGTAACTCTTTAATTCCGAATGCTTTATTGAATTGATCTGTAGTCTCTATATTTTCTAAAAGCTGATTTTTATATCTAATTTGAAGTCCATTTAGAAAAAATTTTGCGTAATCGAATAGTCCTTCGTCTGTTTTCGCTTGAAAAACACATGCTTTATGTTGTGTTATAATGCATTGAGCGTTAAGATACTGAGTATTTTCATATAAAAATTCAATGATTTTTCTGATATCATCTATATATACATTAGCGTTTTTCAAATAGTGATACACTTGTAATAATTTTCGACCATCGTCATTATTTTCTTCATAAAGAACACTAACCTTAGTGTAAATTTCTTTTATATTAATATCCTCTTCTTCATTAATTGTATTATTAGATGTATTATTCTCTGTTAACTTTTCTTTGCTAGGGGTGTTAACTTTTGTTAGCGGGGTAGCTAACTTTTCTTTGTCAGGGGTGTTAACAATTCTTATAACTCTTTTATCTACCTCCTTCGAATTTTCTTTATATATAACTTCTCTCGAAATGTAGCCATTTGCTTCTAAAGATTTAAGCCATTTTTGAATAGATACCCTACTAACGCCGTATAAATCTTGAAAATACTGTGTTTTCGCCCAGCAAAATCCTTTTTCATTGCATAAAGCAGTGATTTCACCATACAAAAGCTTTGAACTTGGAATTAAGTCTCGGTCATATCTAACATTAGCGAGGATGATAGCATAGTAATTTCTTTGAATCTTTTGTTCATCACTCATATACTTTCTCCCTATCTTTAAAGTATGTTAAAATGTAGTCAAATAAAGTTTTCTTAGAACTTTATTCATTATCGAGTGTTCCCCTTCGTCTGCAAACTATCGGGAGCACTCTTTTTTATATATTTTTCAATTCTTTTCAATACTAAATTTGTTATTTCATCTTCTCTCAAAACTTTCACCTCTCTTCATTCGAGCAAACATAAACTCATTAACTGCCTTTTTCGAATAAAATTTTCTTGCCCCCAATTCAACCACAGGTAATCCCTCATTTCTTACAGCATTTTTTAAAAAGTTTTCGCTCACATTTAAGTATTCTGCCATTTCTTTTTGATTGAGATATTCCCTTGTCATACCAGCATTTTCTTGAGCCTTTTCAATAGCTTTTGTAGCAATTTGATAAAACTGCTTCAGAAACATTTCCTCCTGCTCTTCTGAGATCATTAATTTTATTGCTTCCACAAAAACCTCTCCTTTTTGATTGTTCTATAACTTCTCTACCTAAATAGTAATTTTTAGTAATGAGCAACAAAAAAATTACTAAAAATTACTATTTTATAATATCTTATAGAAATTCCATTGTCAACATTTTTAATAAATTTTAGTAAATGATAGCAATATATGTTACAATAAATCAGAAAAAGGAGGCTTAGTTATGAAACCTAATCTATCGTTAACTAGTGAACGTATTAGAAAAATTATCGAATCCAAAGGTCTGACATTAGAACGATTCGGTGATTTAATTGGAGACACACCAATAAGTTCCGTTAATAATTGGCTTAGAGGTGTGTCTTTACCCAATAAAAATAGGCTTTTAACAATTGCAAATATTGGAAACACTAGTGCAGACTGGATTAAATGGGGAACTTTGGAAGAATACATAGCTTCATACCTTATAGATTCAGGATATGAGCTATATATTAAGGACTTCCCAGAGATACCTCACAAAGTCTTTAATGATATTCAAGAAAGATATAGTGATACGTTTTCGCTAGATAAAGACTATGAGTTATTGAATCCTATAATAAAAAATATATTTTCAAAATATTACTCAAAAGATTTTGAAATTTATCTAAATGAGATACTTGCTAATGATATCAATCCTCTTATCGAAGAGTATGCTAGTCAAAAACACTCTATCTCTAAAGAGCTATTTTTCAAAAGAGCCAACAGTAGACTTCAAGATAAGATAAGAAATGGGGATTTCAAATACGGTGAAAAAGAAATACTGATTGATTCTTCAAAACAGCTATTAAACGAAATGGACTTAGCCTATCAAGATATTTCACAGTATTCATCTGTCGAGGATTTCTTTTATAAAATTACTAAAAACCAATTTGAAACAGAAAAATTTATTTCTGATCTTAGCAAAAAATACAATTTCCCATATGAGAAAAATAGTATAGTCGCAAAATTTCTAACTAATAATCACGATAAATTTAAAAGCAATTGATTCTTCAAATAACTTCTCTACCTGTAATCATAAAGTAAGGAGAGAATCAAATGGCCACATTTTTTAGTTATAAATTACAAAATGGCGAAAAATATTGGGGATTTGAAACTTATTTAGGAAAAGATCCCAAGACTGGAAAAGATATACGTACAAAGCGTAGAAGATTCAAATCAAAAGCTGAGGCACAAATAGCACTTAATAGACTACTTGTAGACTTTAAAGAAAAACAAGAGTTTAAAATCAATGTTACAACTTTTCAAGAGTTATATGAATTATGGATTGATAACTACAGAACGAGAGTAAAACCATCTTCCGTTGCCGTTGCTCAACGTTTTTGCAAGAACCATATATTACCTGCTTTTGGGGAATTACGATTGGATAAAATAAGTGTTAGTTATTGTCAAAAACAGGTTAATGAATGGCACAAAACATTAAAACAATATGGTTTCTTGAGAAAAACAACTGCTCAAATATTTAAATTTGGAGTAGCAATGGAAGTCTGTAAAGATAATCCTATGTCTAAAACATTGCTTCCAAGAAAAATTGAAGAAGAACAACCCTTGAAGTTTTATACGAAAGATCAATTACAACTATTTTTAAAGAATACTAAAGAAAATAATTCAGTTAAACTGTACACTTTTTTCCGTTTATTAGCTTATACAGGAATGCGTAAAAGCGAGGCATTGGCGCTTCAATGGGAAGATATAGACTATTTCAATAAAACAATAACAATTGGTAAAACTATCGCTCAAGACGAGTTTAATCAAGTAGTTCTACAAGTACCTAAAACTAAAAATTCATCAAGAACGATTCAGCTTGATGATTTTACACTTAAACAACTGCGTATTTGGCAACAAGAACAAATGAAAATAATGATCTTATATGGCTATAACACGAATTCACCAAAGCAGTTTCTTTTCACTACAAACACAAACAAGCTGTACTACCCCCAAGTAGTAAACGATTGGTTAGACTGGATTTACAAAAAGACACCGATGGAGCCTCAAATTACTCCACATGGATTTAGGCATACCCACTGTAGCTTATTGTTTGAAAGTGGTGCGTCGATAAAAGAAGTACAAGAACGATTAGGTCACAAAGATATTAAAACTACCATGAATATCTATGCTCATGTCACACCACAATCTATTAAGAAAACAGGTGACCGATTTGCAAAATTTATGGGCGAATAATTCCAAACGTAGCCAAAAACGTAGCCAACTATTAAAATGCAAATAAAAAAATGCTCGAAACGCTTTAATATCAACGTTTCGAGCAATGAAATAGTTATTATCCAACAGACCCTTCCATCTCATAACTGATCAATCGGTTGAGTTCGACTGCATATTCCATTGGAAGTTCTTTGGTGAATGGTTCAACAAAGCCCATGACGATCATTTCAGTTGCTTCAGATTCGGTCAGGCCTCGGCTCATCAGATAGTAGAGTTGTTCTTCTGAGATTTTTGAGACTTTGGCTTCGTGTTCTAAAGAGACTTGGCTGTTGTGGATCTCATTGAATGGGATCGTATCGGATTTCGACCATTCGTCCATGATGATCGTGTCACATTCGATATGAGAGATCGAACCCGCACTGTTTTTGGCAAAGGTTACTTGTCCTCGATAGTTTACTTCACCGCCGTCTTTTGAGATTGATTTAGAGACGATGGAACTAGAAGTGTTTGGTGCGTTGTGAATCATTTTTGCACCCGTATCTTGGATTTGGTTTGCTCCTGCAAAGGCGATGGAGAGCATGGTGCCTCGTGCGCCTTTTCCATCTAAGTAAACACTTGGGTATTTCATCGTTGTTTTTGCACCTAGGTTTCCGTCGATCCATTCAACGGTTGCGCCTTCGTATGCTTTTGCTCGTTTGGTTACTAAGTTGTACACATTGTCTGACCAGTTTTGGATCGTGGTGTAACGGCAATACGCATCTTTTCTTGTAAAGATTTCTACGATGGCGGCATGCAGACTATTACTTGAATAAGTAGGTGCCGTACAGCCTTCGACATAGTGGATGCTTGCTCCTTCGTCAACGATGATCAGCGTACGTTCGAATTGCCCCGTGTTTTCCGCATTGATCCGGAAGTACGTTTGTAATGGAACATCGACTTTGACGCCTTTTGGCACGTAAATAAAGGTTCCACCTGACCATACGGCTGAATTCAGCGCTGCTAATTTGTTGTCGGTTGGCGGTACAAGTTTTGAAAAGTACTCTTTGAATAATTCAGGGTATTCTTTCAAAGCAGAGTCAGTGTCAGTAAAGACGATTCCTAATTTTTCGAATTCATCTTTCATATTATGGTACACGACTTCTGATTCATATTGTGCGGAAGCACCGGCTAGATAAGCTCGTTCAGCTTCTGGGATACCAATCTTTTCAAATGTATCTTTGATTTTTTCTGGTACGTCTTCCCAGTCACGAGCGGGTTTGTCACTTGGTTTTTGGTAATATTTGATGGCATCGAAATTGATGTCTGAAAGGTCGGGGCCCCATGTTTGCATTGGCATTTTATTGAATGTTTCTAGAGATTTCAGACGGAATTCAAGCATCCATTCTGGTTCGCCTTTGATTCTTGACATCTCACGGATCACTTCTTCTGTCAAGCCTTCTCCTGTACTGAAAACCGGTTCGACATCATCGTGAAACCCGAATTTATATTCTTCTAATTCTGGTACGCCCATGTTCTCACTCCTCTTCCTTGTGGTAATGATGGAAAGCTGCGGTACCATCGTTTTCCATTGCTTTTCCTAGTGCTTTCCAGGCAAGTGTCGCACATTTGATCCGAGCGGGAAATTTAGCTACACCACCAAGCATAGCAGCATCGCCTAATTGGTCGGGATCTTGGACTTCTTTTCCTTGGACAAGCTGTAGAAAGTCTACAGTTAAATGTTCTGCTTCTTCTATTGATTTTCCAATGACGGCGTCTGTCATCATCGAGGCACTTGCCGTACTGATGGAGCAGCCGCTGCCGTCAAAGGCGATATTTTTGATGATTCCGTCTTTTACATCGACTTGCAATTCGATCACATCTCCACATGTGGGGTTGTTCAATTCAATCTTGCTTGTCGAGTCGGTCAAGCTTCCACGATGATGCGGATGGGAAGAATGATCCAAGATCACTTGACGGTATAAATTGTCTAATTTAGATAGTCCCATGTTGGAAAAACTCCTTTGTTGCCATGATTGCTTCAACTAAACGGTCGGCGTCGTGCGTCGTGTTGTAGAAATAAAAGCTGGCGCGAGCAGTCGCTGATACTTCAAGGTACTTCAATAGCGGTTGCGCACAATGATGACCTGCTCTAACGGCTACCCCTTCCATGTCTAAAGCTGTCGCGACATCATGGGGATGTAACCCATCCAAATTGAACGCAACAACTCCTGTCCGAAATTTCGGGTCTTGCGAACCATAAACAGTCAATCCATCGATTGCTTGTAATTTTGGCAACATATAAGCGGCTAGTTCTTCTTCATATCGATGGATATTGTCCATGCCGAGTTCTTGCAAATAATCGATTGCATGGCCTAATGCGATAGCGCCAGCGATATTTGGTGTCCCTGCTTCGAATTTCCAAGGTAGTTCTTTCCATGTACTGTCGTATAATTCGACAAAATCAATCATTTCGCCACCAAATTCAACGGGTTCCATTTCTTCTAACCATTTTCGTTTACCATATAAAACACCAATACCTGTTGGTCCGCACATTTTGTGTCCGCTGAAAGCAAAGAAATCACAGTCTAGTGCTTGGACATCAATGGCCATGTGTGGGGCAGATTGTGCACCATCTACTACGATGACCCCACCGTTTTCATGGACAAGTTCAGCTAATTCTTGAACAGGATTGATGACACCTAAAACATTGGATACATGAGCAATGGAGACGATTTTGGTTTTGTCCGTAATCTTTTTCGCTGCATCCTCCATATCCAGGAAGCCTTCTTCTGTTAGTTCGATATATTTCAGGACGGCACCTGTTCGTTTTGCCAACTGCTGCCATGGGATAACATTAGAATGATGTTCCATGTAAGAGATCACTATCTCGTCTCCTGCTTTGATATAGCGGTCGCCGAAGCTTCTGGCTACCCAATTCAAACTTGTCGTCGTACCACGTGTAAACAGCACTTCTGCTGTTTCTTTTGCATGGATGAACGCTCGTACTTTTTCTCTTGCTTGTTCATACTCATGGGTCGCGCGTTCTGCTAACGTATGGACACCGCGATGAACATTGGCGTTATCGTGTTCGTAATAGTGCGCTAATGCCTGGAGTACTTGTTTTGGCTTTTGGGTCGTCGCTGCATTATCCAGATAAACGAAAGGTTCATCATTGACGTCTTGAAATAAAATAGGAAAATCATTGCGTAGCTTTTTAGCATCGATCATCCATTCAACTTCCCTTCGATTACTTCGACTAATTCTTTCCGAACTTGTTCTACAGGGATTGCCGTTAAGACAGAACCGAGGAATCCTCGAATCACTAAGCGCTCTGCTTCTTCTTTATGCAATCCTCGACTCATCAGATAGTACATTTCTTCTGGATCAACTCGTCCTACACTGGCAGCATGTCCAGCAGTTACTTCGTTTTCATCGATCAAAAGAATAGGATTCGCGTCACCACGTGCTTTGTCAGAAAGCATCAAGACACGGCTTTCTTGTTGAGCATCTGCACCTTTTGCTCCTTTCAGGATGTGGCCGATACCGTTAAAGGTCAATGTTCCTTTTTCTCGGATCACTCCGTGTTGCAAAATATGCCCGATCGTATGAGGTGCTTTATTGGTTACTCGTGTATCGATTCCTTGGATTTGTCTGCCCGAGCTGATCGCCACGATTTTGACTTCTGCGTGTGCACCTTCTCCTGCTAAATCTGAATCAAAGTCAGCGATCACATGACCGTCATTCATGACACCAATTGCCCAGTCGACAGAAGCGTCTCGTAAAATGTGCCCACGGCGATTCATATAAGAAGTAATATTCTCTCCTAATTGATCTACAGCTGAATATTTGATTTTTGAACCAGCTTTAGCGATGACTTCCACGATGATATTACCTGATGATTTTGCTACTTGTTCTTTGGTTGTCTGGAAACGTTCCAGATAAGAAAATTCACTATGTTCATCTGCCACGATCAACACATGCTTGAAGAAGTGCTCATCGGATGCGCCATCTTGAATGAATAAGGACTCGAGTGGTTCATCGATCACGACATTTTTAGGCACATACAGGAAAATACCGCTGTTCATAAAAGCTACATGGAGTGCAGTCAATTGGTCTTCGTCCATGTTTACTGCTTTTTTCATATAATATTCTTGGACTAGTTCTGGGTATTCGATCATTGCAGTAGACAAGTCGGTAAAAATGACTCCTTTTTCTGCTAATTCCACAGGTAGTTGTTCAAAAATCGTCCATGAACCTTGTTGGACAAGCACAGGATTGTCTTTCATTGCATCAAATGCTGGAATCGTGCCTGTTTCACTGATAGTTTGTGTTTCTTTCACATCGAATAACGACCAACGATGGAATTTCACCCGATCGATATGCGGCAATGGCAGTTCATCTGCTTTTGTTAGTGCGTCTTGACGGAAGGTTCTCATCCAATCAGGTTCGCCTTTACTTAAAGAAAAATCATTTACCGCGTCAAGATAATCGAGCCAGTTTTTTTCTTTCATTCTTGCTCCCCCTTACGCTTCTTCTTCTTTATAGTCGATTCCTAATTCTTTACTGATTCCAGCGTAACCTTCTGCTTCTAGGCGTTTAGCTAAGTCAGCATTTCCTGTCATGACTACTCGACCTTCCATCATGATGTGAACGACATCAGGTGTGATATAGTTCAATAATCGTTGATAGTGGGTGATGATCAATGCACCGAAATTGTCTCCACGCATTTCATTTACTCCTTTAGCAACGACTTTCAAAGCATCGATATCCAAACCCGAGTCGATTTCGTCTAAAATCGCAAATGTTGGTTCTAACATCAACAATTGTAGGATCTCATTCCGTTTCTTTTCCCCGCCAGAAAAACCTTCGTTCAGATAACGTTCAGCCATTTCTTCTGGCATATTCAGTAAAGCCATTTTTTCATCTAACTTTTTCAAAAATGCCATAACAGAGATCTTGTCGTTTTCATCACGTTTCGCATTGATTGCTGCACGCATGAATTCCGCATTCGTGATACCTGGTATCTCACTTGGATATTGCATAGCTAAAAACAAACCAAGTCGTGCACGTTCGTCTACTTCCAAGTCTAAAACATTTTTCCCGTCAAACAAGATTTCACCTTCTGTTACTTCATAGTTTGGATTGCCCATGATAGCGGCAGATAAGGTTGATTTTCCTGTGCCGTTAGGTCCCATGATGGCGTGAATTTCTCCGGTTTTCATTGTTAGGTTTACGCCTTTAAGGATTTCTTTTTCCTCGATCGACACATGTAGATTTTTTATTTCTAAGACAGACATGCATTATACCCCCAAATTCTCTTTCGTTCTCACTCATTTTAGACTAATTGAGAATGAAGCGCAATGATCTTCCTTACTAAAATCAAATATCTTTTATTGATTATTAAACAATTTTGATTTCTAAATTAGAATAGGTATAAAAAAGATGAGGAATAAGCCGTTACAGACTTATTTCTCATCTTTTTTGTTTCATTCCTTATTTTGCATCAGCCTTTACTGGTTTAACAGAGCCGCCCCATTTGTCTGTGATCCATTCTTGGACTTCTTTACGGTGAAGCACTTCAATCAGTTTTTTGATTTTGTCACTGTCTTCATCACCTTTGCGAGTCGCAATGATATTCACGTAAGGAGAGTTGTCTTTTTCAAGTAATACGGCATCTTCTAATGGATTCAATCCTGCGCCATAAGCGAAGTTTGCATTGATTGCGACTAGGTCACCTTCATCATTTTGGTACGTAGAAGCTAAAAGTGATGGGTCGATCGTATGGTTGAACTTCAAGTTCTTAGGGTTTTCTGCAATATCATCGAATGTGGCTGTTTCCAGATCTACTCCATCTTTGACTTTGACTAGCCCAGCATCTTGTAAAATCGTGATGATGCGTCCCCAGTCTGATTCAGAATTCGAAGTGATGATCGTTGCACCATCTTTTAGTTCAGAAACATCTTTGATTTTTTTAGAGTACAAGCCCATTGGTTCGATGTGGACAGCACCGGCATTGACAAAGTCATACCCTTTTTCTTTGATTTCTTTGTTCAAATAAGGAATATGTTGGAAGTAATTGGCATCGATATCGCCTTCTTCCAAAGATTGGTTCGGTAATACATAGTCATCGAATTTGACGATTTCAAGATCGATTCCTTCATCTTTCAATAATGGTTTCACATGTTCCAAAATCTCTGCGTGCGGTGTCGGTGAAGCGCCGACTTTCAATGTCGTGTCGTCTGCTTTATTTGCTGAATCTTTGCTGTCGCTGTTGTTACCGCATGCTGCTAATCCTACAGTCAGCAAAAGCGCTGCTGCTAATCCAAAAATCTTCTTTTTCATATCCTATATCCCCCTATATCCTATTATCTTTTGTCTGTTTTCTTAGTTAAGAAATCACCGATTCCTTGAACGATAAATACGATTAATAAAATAATTAAAGTCGCAACGAATGTCACTGTCAGATTACCACGTTGGTAGCCTTCCTGCCAAGCAAGACCACCAAGTCCACCTGCGCCGATCGCGCCGGCCATTGCAGTAAATCCGATCATCGAGATCGTTGTAACTGTTAATCCAGAAATCAACGCGGGAATACTTTCAGGTATCAAGACCTTCCAGATGATTTCCCAGTAACTTGCCCCCATTGCATCTGCTGCTTCCAGTACGCCAGGGCTGACTTCACGAAAAGCAATCTCTACTAGACGGGCATAAAATGGTGCCGCGGATAAAACAAGAGCTGGAATGGCTGCTTGCGCACCTAGCATAGTGCCTACGATTGCTTTAGTAAATGGAATGATCAAAACCATCAGGATCATAAATGGTGTTGATCGGAAAATATTACTGATGATCGATACGATCCCGTAAATGATTCGAGCATACGGTTTGTTTTTGCGCCCAATAGAGTAAAGGATTAATCCCAAGACTAATCCGATGATCGTCACTAAGACCATTGAGATCAATGTCATATATAGTGTATCAAGGATAGCCTGATTCATCGTTTCCGGATTGATTTGTTTAAAATCTAGATATGTTTCTGAAAAGCTTTTATCCACGATGGATCACCTCAATTCCTACTCCTTGTTCTTTAATGAACACTTCTGCTTGATCTAATTCTTTGGTTTCACCTGTCATCAAGACAGTCAATGAACCAAAGGAACCTTCTTTTACTTGTTTGATTTTCCCGTATACGACGTTGACATCAATGTTATAGCGTCGAATCGCTTGGGAAATAACTGGTTCGTTGGCATTTCTTTCGCTAAAGGTCAAAGTTGCCAAACGGCCGCTTGGATTTTCTTTGATGAGTTCAGCTAATAGTTCTGTCGAATCAGCTTCTGGTTCGATGTCTTGTTGTACAAAACGTTTGGTTACTTCTTTTTTCGGTTGTCTGAAGACAGTCAACACGTCTCCTTCTTCTACGACTTTCCCCAACTCCATCACAGCGACTTTGTTGCAGATTTTGCGGATCACATTCATTTCATGTGTGATCAAGACGATGGTCAAATTCAATTTCTTATTGATTGCTAACAATAAGTCTAATACTTCTTCTGTTGTTTGCGGGTCCAATGCACTCGTAGCCTCATCACAAAGCAGGATCTCAGGATCATTTGCCAATGCTCGTGCGATACCGACACGTTGTTTCTGTCCGCCGGAAAGTTGTGAAGGATACGCTTGTCCGCGTCCTTCTAACCCGACTAAACGCAACAATTCTTCTGCTCGTTCTTTGCGTTTGCTCTTTGGTACACCAGCTAATTCCAACGGCAGCTGGATATTTTCAAGTACAGTTCTTGACCATAACAGGTTGAAATGCTGGAAGATCATACCGATTTTCTTTCGGAATGTACGTAATTCTTTGTTTTTTAAGTTTGTGATATCTTGATCGTTTACGATCACTTCGCCGCTCGTGGGAAGCTCAAGTCCATTCAGGAGACGGACTAATGTACTTTTTCCTGCCCCAGAATAGCCGACGATTCCATAAATATCCCCTTTTTCAACGTTTAGTGAAACGTCATTGACGGCTTGGATGTTTCCGTTTTTCCCATTGAATGTCTTTTTGACATTCGTTAGTTGGATTAATGACATGCCATTCACATCTTTCTCTTATGATTTTTCAAACAAAAAAGCCTTCGCCCTCTTGCCTTAAGCAAAAGGACGAAAGCTTGAACTTCCGTGTTACCACCTTGATTTACCGTTACTTCGCAATAACAGCCTCTTCCAGTACTTGGACTTAGCTTCTTTCCGTATACTGTCGCGCTGTAACGGGCACTCCCGTAGTAAGTTTGCTTACGCTCGCTTACTCTGCTCTAAGACCATCTTCCATCTCATTTTCGTTACCCATTTTCAGCAAACAGGGCTCTCTTCAAACGTCCGTGACATGTACTCTTCTTTTCAAAGCTTTCTCGTTTCATATAGGATTGCTTATGATTATAGCAACTGGAAGAATCAGTGTCAACTTTTTTCAAGTGATTTTCTGATTTTATAATTCGTCAAATTCTTTTGGATCAACATCTTTGAAACTTAAGATCCACGCATTCATTTCATCTGAATCATTCAAGATATTGATATCTTCACCGATTTTATCATTCACAGAAGAAACTGTACCCGTTAGCGGGCTAGCAAATTCATTGACCGCTTTTTCCGCTTCGACTTCGATCAGAGGTTCATCTTTTTTTAGCGATTGTCCTGCTTTTGGCAAATTGGCAAACGTGATGTCTCCGAGTTCTTCTTGCGCTTCATTTGTCAAACCAACACAGTATTCTTTTCCATTAAATAAGATCCAAAGGTTGTCCTTTTTCTTCAAATGTTTGCCTGCCATTTTATATCAGTTCTCCTTCATAAATTTTTTCATTGAATCCAATTGCAACAAGCTGGTCCTCTTGCACGATCAGCGGCCGCTTGATCAGCATGCCATCTGTCGATAAGACTTGGCTTGCTTTTGAAGCCGTAAACTCGCCTACTTGATCTTTCAGTCCAAGTTCTCGATATTTCATCCCGCTTGTGTTGAACAGGCGACGGATCGGTACTTGACTCGTTTCTAGCCAAGTCTCAATCGTTGAGGCCTTCGGTACTTCTTTGATCATATCAACAGTTTGATAACTAACGCCATGCTGGTCTAACCACGCTTTGGCTTTTTTGCATGTTGAACATTTCGGGTACCAGTAAAAGGTGTACAATTTTCTTACCTCCTTGAAGATCTTGCAGGTGCTTCATTTTGGTATCTCATCGATAATATCAATCCGACACCGATCATGTTCCCTAAAATCGAAGATCCTCCTTGGCTAATGAAAGGCAATGGGATCCCTGTTAAAGGAAGTAATCCGATATTTGCTCCAATGTTCTCAAAGACATGGAACAGCAGCATCATGATCAAACCGCTTGCGATATAGGCGTAAAATTCATTGTTCGTATCGAAACACACCCGAATCATACGATAAATCAAAATAAAATACAAGAAAATGACGAATGCACCACCGATAAAGCCGAAGTTTTCACCGATAACGGTAAAAATCATATCGGACTCACGAACAGGCACATAAATATTGCTTACATTGAATCCTTTACCAAACAAGCCACCGGTGCCGATTGCCAAAAGTCCTTGTGCCGGCTGGTAACTCATCCCAGACGTATCATGGAAAGGATCCAGCCATGAATCAATACGTGCAAATTGATAAGATTTGAAGCCCACTTTATAAAGCAAGTCTCTTCCGCCTTCAGTCGTCACTAAGAAAATCGTTCCTGCACCAACGACTACTGCTAAGATCACTACAGGGGCGATGATGCGCCAAGAGATTCCAGACATCAAGAATATCCCGCCGAAGATCGCAAGGAAAACGAGCATCGTTCCAAAGTCATCTTGAGCCATGATCAATGCTAATACCGGTATCGTCACGATCAAGAGCTTCCCAATCAGCCAAAAGTCCGATTTCATCGTCCGTTCTTTTACTTGCGTATTATGTTTGGTCACGATCAGCGCCATCATCAAGATGTACGCGATCTTCATTAGCTCTGCTGGCTGGAAGGTGAACGCACCGAATCGGAACCAGTTTTTAGAACCTGTAGAATCGGCTAAATTCTTGTCATAGAATTCCAGTAAGAGTCCCATTACTACTAACCCCAAGCCATAAAGGTAAGGAGTCAGTTTCCAGATCCATTTGGAATTCAAATGCATGATGACAACGATTGCTGCCGCCCCAACTAAATACCAGACAACTTGCATCCCTACGCCTTTCAAGACTGCTGGATTGTTCGGATCATGGCTAAGTGCTACATATAATGAGAGCAGACCAATCAAACATAACAGAAAGACTGGTAAAATCACGCCATAATCAATACGATTATCGTTCGAAGCTTTTAATTTTTTTTCCATGTTTCATCCCTTTTCTTAAAAACCATACTGCTGATTATTATAGCGGTCCAGTTAGATAATGGAAAGTCTTTCCACAGACATTTGGGAAAAATTAACTTTCCGTTTGTGCAGCTGCTTGAGCAAACGGAAGGCAAAAGCCTACTGCTTATCTTTAGTGTATCACAGAACTTTTTTTGATACATGCAATTATCTATCAGCTGAGATTCTCCTCGCTGTGAGAAGTTTCTGTGCTTTCATTGTATCGAAGGATCTCTTCAGCAATCTCTAACAGCTGATCAGAAACCAGATTGGTTCGTTGAATGAAATAAAAATACCGATGGAAATTCAACGGAATCATTGGTACGTCTTTTGGCACAGAGCGCTCAGATAAAATCGAGCGTCCGATTCCTTCCTTCAGCAACGCAACGATCACATCATTGCTTTTCACGATCATTTTCTTATCTTGGATGTTCATTTCTTCAAAATAACGTTGTGTGTAATGAAAAACGCCAGAATTTGCTTCTCTTACAAGCCACAATTTACTTTTTGGGTCCCCAGCAATGACTAGCTGGTCTTCCATCAAGGAGTACCTTTGTACGCCGGAAGTCTCTAATGGCTTTTCGATAAAACCAAAATCGGATTCATGTTTCGCTACTTGTTCTAATGATTCATGTGAATTCGCAATCTCGATCTCAAAATGCACTTTAGGAAACCTTTTGATCAGATGTTTCATCAACTGAGGCAAAAGATAAACAGCAAATGTGTGGGAAGCAACGATCCGACATACTTCTTCTTCATTTTGTTCATTGAGCAATTTTTGCTGGGTCTCTTCCCATTCTTCTAATAAAACCAGCGTCCGCTCGTATAATAAATCGGCTTGCTTAGTTGGAAGCATCTCTTTTCTGCCATTACGCTGAAAAAGATCAATATTCAACTCCCGCTCTAATTGTTTGATTTGATTCGAGACGGCTGGCTGAGATAAAAACAGTACTTCTGCTGCTCTAGAAAAATTTCTTGTTTCATATACTGCTCGAAAAGTCGTTAATAACTTAAACATGGCACCACTTCCATAACTTTTTATGATAATTACTATAAAAACTATTTGATTTAAATATACAAAAAACCATCTATAATAGAAATGTACAACAAAACAGTTGCTGATCCAACTAGTAACTCAGACAAGATAATCAGCTGTCTGCTTTGCTCGTAATCATACAGACCTATTCATTTTACAATGTATTCGTTCATCTTGGTACTAAAATCTATTAAATAAAAAGGAGAATATATATGAAGAACTTTTTGAAAATTATTCCGATCCCGATCTGTGGGTTGATTCTTGGGTTAGCTTCCCTTGGAAATCTGTTTAAAGACTATCACCATGTTGCTTTAGGCAATCTAACTGGCGGTATCTCAATGATTCTTATGATATTCATTTTTGTTAAATTGTTTATCTTATTTGAGCATACGAAACAAACGTTGCATGATCCGATCATCGCCTCCGTTTCACCAACTTTTACGATGTCACTCATGGTTATTTGTACTTATTTTGTTTCATATGAAAGTATTGCACCGATTGTCAAATTCATTTGGTTGTGTGCAGTTATTTTCCAAGTGATACTTGTCTTTTATTTCAATTATCACCATGTCATCAAAGCTGATCTTTCTATTGAAGCAATTTATCCAAGCTGGTTTATCATTTATGTTGGGTTTGGGGTCATCACTGTAACTGCTGGGAACTTCTTCCCACTTATTGGAAAAATCTTCTTTTGGATTTCATTGGTCTGCTATGCGTTCTTATTACCAATCATCATCAAACGTGTCTTTTTCGTAAGAAATATGGCTCATCCAACACGTCCGCTGATTACGATCGTTGCAGCACCTGGTTCTCTTTGCCTGACAGGTTACCTGAAAAACTTTGCAGAACCTAACTTTTATCTTGTCGTAGCGTTGTTCGTTTTATCTCAAGTATTGTATTTCGTCGTGCTGTCTATACTGCCACGCTTGTTCAAGCTTCGTTTTTATCCAAGCTACGCAGCCTTTACATTCCCACTTGTTATCTCTGCAACAGCTCTATTTACTACTGTTCATTACTTCAACAGTTTAGGTATTTATAGTAGCGTATTAGATTTCTTAAAAATTGCGGAATGTCTGTTTGCAAGTGTAGTTGTCTTCTACGTGCTTGCTCATTACGTACGTTTCTTAACTAAAGAACATAGCAAACATGGAAAATTTGTTTCTAAAAAAATCGCTTCATAATTGATTCGATTGGTTGTGAAAGAAGTGGTCAGCTTCTAGAAATAAGAAGGAATTTACGAAAATTGCTTCTCAAATTTTTGTGAAATTTCGGCTTATTTCCGAAGAAGCTACTTCTGGAACACCGTTTACCAAGAGGTCGTGAAAAAGCCGCCTAGTTTCGAGTAGTAAGAAAAATTTTGTGAAAATGGCTTTCCACATTTTTGCATAAATTTGGCTTAATACCGAGAAACTGGCTTTGGAACACCGTTTATTCGAAACAAGAGGTTGTGACAAGACTTTTGTCACGACCTCTTATTCTTTTGTCAAAATACTGGTTTAGTGCTACTATGTTCGAGTATGCTTTTAGTATTTATTGACGAAAGGAACCAATCAAATGAAATCATTGTCACATCCAATAAAATCTGTAAAGGATTCAGCGGTCCGCGAGATTTTGCCCGGATTACTGCTTTCTTTTGCCATCGCTGCCGTCAGCCGGCTTCTTGCTATTTATCTGCCACAGTTAGGTGGAGCGACTATTGCTATTTTATTGGGTATTTTATTAGGAAATACTTTTTTTAAACAGCCTGTTCTAGCAATCGGCACAAAATTCGCTGAAAGCAAACTATTGGAATTCTCTGTTTTTTTACTAGGTGCAACTGTCACCGCTCAAACGATTGCTCAAATTGGTGTAAAAGGAATTGTTTTTGTGTTACTACAGATGTCAGTCACTATCATCGGTGCTTACTTGATTGGTAAGAAACTGCAATTCAGCGATACTTCTTCTTTGATGATGGCTGGAGGAAACGCTGTTTGTGGTTCTTCTGCTATTGCTTCGATCGCCCCTTCCATCCATGCAAAAGAGGAAGAAAAAGGACAGATCATCACACTGGTCAATCTACTAGGTACTATGATGATGTTGACCCTCCCTTTTCTTGGATTACAGCTATTCGGAGGAAATCTCATTGAAAAAAGCGCACTTTTAGGTGGCACACTCCAATCTGTGGGTCAAGTAGTCGCTGGTGCAAGTTTGCTTGACAGTTCTGTTGTCGAATTTGCCATGTTGTTTAAGATTCTACGTATCATGATGCTTGTTGTTGTTGTCTATTTGTTTGAAAAATTCATGCACAAGAAACAACCAGCTCTGTTTGAAACACCGACTGATACGCAGAAAAAACGAAAATTACCGCTTCCTTGGTATGTATTAGGGTTTGTGATCTTTTGTTTGGTCAACAGCTTGTTTTCTTTACCTGTAGTTATTGACCAATCGGCACATTTTATCAGTAGCTGGTTTGAGATCACTGCTTTAGCGGCAATTGGGCTGCGTTTAGACTTTGCAAAATTCATGAAAGAAGGTACACGTTTCTTATCTTACGGATTGGCTGTCGGGCTTCTCCAAACAGTAATGGCTTTACTATTTATTTGGCTGATCAAACTTTAGAACAAACACGAAAAAACAGTTGTGATTCTCGCATGGAACAATGTTCGAATCACAACTGTTTTTTAATTTTGCAGATACCCTTCTAATAGCAACAATTGGCGTTTGATTTCGACTCCATCTGTTGCGTTTCCCATATATCCTGTCAGTTTTCCATTTTGCCCGATCACTCGATGACAAGGAATAACGATTGGTAATGGATTGGTTCGATTTGCCTGTCCAATCGCTCGCACAGCTTTCGGACTAGCGACAGCAACGGCTACTTCTTTATATGTTCGGATTTCTCCATAAGGAATGGTCGACAAAGCTTTCCAGACATTTTGCTGAAAAGGCGTACCTCTCTTTATAGATAAAGGAATTTCAAATTCTTTTCTTTTTCCCGTAAAATATTCTTCAAACTGTTCTTGTGTGCGCGTTAAAATTTGCTGATTCGCTGATTTGCTTTCCGAAATTGGCTGAAAAGATACAGCAGTCAACCCGGATTCATCTGCATCTAACCATAAAAAGCCGATAGGTGTATGTATTTTCATTTTGTTTGCTCCTGGTCAACAGACTGGAACTTCCTCCTTTTTCTCTGTCCGAAACTACTTGCCAACTACTAAAAATTGTTCTTAAAAATTTGATAAACCGAGGAAACATGGTAAACTAAATACGGTAGTTTACCAAAAGAATACCTGTTCTTTTACGTAAAATCAAATTTAAAAGGTGTTATTTAAGGTTTATTAAATTTTGAATGTAAACCATATATAAACATACGATTGAAAGGAAAGAAACGATGAAAGTATCAATTGTTGTCCCATGTTTCAATGAAGAAAAAACGGTTCCTCTTTTTTTTGATGAGGTTGAAAAATTCAAAGGTCCCCATGAGTTCGAATATTTATTTATTGACGATGGATCAAAAGACGGTACATTAGCAGCAATCAAGAAGCTAGCTGCAGCTTATCCTTATGTCCGCTTTGTCTCATTTTCCAGAAATTTCGGGAAAGAAGCGGCTCTATACGCTGGATTACAAGCTTCTACAGGAGATTTAGTGACTGTTATGGATGTTGACTTACAAGATCCACCTGAACTGCTTCCTGAGATGATTGAACGAATCACTACTTCTGATATCGATTGTGTCGGCACCCGGCGTTCGACTCGTGAAGGTGAGCCTGCAATCCGCAGCTTCTTCGCGAAAAAATTCTACCAGTTGATTAATAAAATCAGCGATACAGAAATGGTCGATGGCGCTCGTGATTTCCGTTTGATGACCCGACAAATGGTGGATGCTGTCCTAGAACTAACAGAATACAACCGATTTTCAAAAGGTTTATTCAGTTGGGTCGGATTCAAAACAGAATATATTTCTTATGAAAACCGCGAACGTGTAGCTGGTGAAACATCTTGGTCCTTCTGGAAATTGTTCAACTACTCGATTGATGGTATCGTGAACTTCTCCGATGCGCCATTGACAATTGCTTCATTTATCGGCGCTTTGTCTTGTGTCGGTTCTGGTATTGCGATCTTGTTCATTATTTTGCGGGCATTGCTGTTTGGTGATCCTACATCAGGATGGCCTTCCATGGTCTCGATCTTCCTATTCATCGGCGGAATCCAACTGTTATGTCTTGGAATCATCGGGAAATATATCGGAAAAATCTTCTTAGAAACGAAGCAACGTCCTGTTTATATTATTAGAGAAACAGAAAAAGTGAAGCCAAATGAATTGAAGCCTCACCAATAATATACGTCAAATGAAGTAAACATTTTTTTAAATGAAGAGGGACTGTGACAAAAATCTTGTCGCAGTCCCTTTTTCCGAACAAACGGTTTTCAATCAACTAACCTTCGGTATTAGCTCAACAAACGACAAAATATGAGGAGCTATTTTTGTTTGCTGTTCTTATTACTTGATGCAGGATGATGCAGAACAGCTTTTTCACAACCTCTGATATATGGTGTTCCAGAAGTAGCTTCTTCGAAAAATAAGCCGAAATTTCACAAAAATTTGAGAAGCAATTTTCGTAAATTCCTTCTTATTTCTTGAAGCTGACCACTTCTGTCACAACCTCCATCTTCTTACTTCTTCATTGCCGCTTTTAGTGCTGCTGCTAATGGGCTTTCTTCTGGTTCTTCTGCCTGTGCATATTTTTTCAGCAAGCGACGTTCTTCATGTTTGGTCATTTTCTTCTTCTGCTCTTTTTTATCAAGCATTTTTTCTGTCGTTCCGTCGTATTTACAACGGAAATAAGCACCATTTTTGCCTTCGATGATTTCCATTTTCCGGTGGCATTGTGGGCAGCGATGGTTGGAGACTTTTGGATCTTTTCTTCTGCGGTAGTTGCAATCTGAATTGGTGCAGACATAAATTTTGCCGTCTCGCGTGTTTTTCTCACGCAGATTGGCCCCACATTCTGGACATTTCTTTTGGGTAATCGAGAAATCTTGATATTCTTGTTTGCTTGATTTGATTTCATTCACCAAGCGTTTTGTTTCTTTTTCGATTCCATTCAAGAAGGTTCCTGCTTGTTTCTTTCCTTCAGCAATAGCTTCAAGGTCTTTTTCCCAGCTTTCTGTCAGATCCGGTGTCACTAAAGATGGGTTGACTAATACTAATAATTGTTTACCTTTAGGGGATACTTGCAGTCCTTGAGGGGTACGTTCCATCAACTCTGATTTGATCAATTTTTCAATGATCTCTGCACGAGTAGCCGGGGTTCCCAGACTGTATTTTTCCATTTGTCCAAGCAAGCTTGCTTCTGTCAATGGTTTAGGCGGTGCAGATAATTCTTTTTTGATGGTGAAATCAGGATTGATCCGCATTCCTTTTTCCCATTTGACTGTTTCCGTTTCAGATTCAGTTTCGCCTTTCCACCCTGCTTGGATGACACGATTTTGTCGGAAAATGAATTGTTCTTTATCAAATTCAACCGTGACTTTTGTCTGACTGACTTTGTGTGGTTGAGCAAACAAGCCTAAGAAACGAGAGACGATCATTTGATAGATTTTTTGCTCTTCATTACTTAGTTTTTCATAACGTGCTCGGTTTTCAGTTGGCAAAAGCGCATGGTGATCGGTCACTTTATTGTCTTGGAATACTTTTGTCTGTTGGACGATGGCTCCGTTTTTCAAATACTGCTTGACCTCAGGAGCAAAATCGCTGACTGCTTGCAGTCGTTCGTTCATCGTACTTTTCATGTCGTTTGTCAGGTATTTGCTGTCTGTACGCGGATAAGTAACGATTTTATGGGTCTCATATAAACTTTGTACAAGACTTAATGTTTTCTTTGCAGAATAGCCATAGCGTTGATTGGCTTCTCTTTGGATCTCTGTTAAATCATAAGGTAGCGGCGCAGATTCCGTTTTTAATTTTTCTTGGACTTCTGTGACAGTTCCTTTGCTTGTACTGATCAATTGAACAAGTTTTTGTGCTTCTTCTTGTGTTTTTAAAGCAAATTGATTTTTTTGAACCATTTTGGCTTGTTCTTTTCCAGCGTGCAACGTGATCGTGAAATACGTTTGTGGACGGAACTGTTCGATTTTCTTTTCTTGGTCTCTCACTAATGCTAGTGTCGGGGTCTGCACACGGCCCGCTGATAAATTATCCGCGTACTTCACAGTTAAGGCTCTGGTCACATTCAATCCTACCAACCAGTCCGCTTTTGCCCGGGCAAGAGCAGATTCATACAATGCATCATATTCTTTTGCAGGTCTTAGTTGCTTGAATCCTGTTTTGATTGCTTTATCTGTTTGAGAAGAGATCCATAACCGCTTCACTGGTTTATTGAAATGCACATACTCTAAGATCCAGCGAGCAACAAGTTCCCCTTCCCTTCCGGCATCTGTCGCAATGACTGCTTCTGAGACATCTTTTCGTTGAGCCAGCTGCTTGATTGCTTTTAATTGATATCCTGTTTTAGAAAGTGGTTTGATTCCTAGTTTTTTAGGGATCATCGGCAACGTGTCCATTTGCCAGCTCTGCCATTCCTTATTCAGATCTTCCGGCATTTTCAATCCTAATAAATGACCAAGGGCCCAAGTAACGATCACCTTGGGTCCTTCGTAATAATTTTTGTGCTTTTGATTAGCACCAAGCACCTTGCTTAGGTCTTTCGCAACGCTTGGTTTTTCCGCTAGAATTAGTTGTTTCATAAAATTCCTTTCTGCTTTCTACTGTGATGGGCTGATGATTTTTCAACAACGCAAGTCCCTTGTATTGCTGTAAATCATCGTCACACTCTTCACACCAGCGCTCATCTCCGTCATTCCAAAAGGCGCTGAGAAAGTTTCTTTTCGCATTGATATATTCATAATTTTGATGGATCGCGATCCATTGTTTTTCGTACGCTTGTCGTGCTTCTTCAAAAGACTCGAATGTTTCTTCTGCTTCAATATCTTCTTCCCAGTCTTCAAAAAACCACCAAGGCTCATTGTCCCCGAACATGGTAATTACTTGATACATACTCGTGCTCCTTCTTTCAGCTTTTCTAGACTCATCTTAGTCACTTTTCAAGAAAGTTGCAAGAATTTTCTCTTATAAAAGGATCATTTAATGAACATCTTGAAAATGATACCAATGAATCTGATTGTTTAAGGCAAAGTAGCGATAAAGTCATTGATCATCCAAAAATAGCTGTCCTCTGGATCGATTGTCGGTTCTTTTGTAAAGTATCCTAAAAAACGCAAGGAAAGATAGCCGTGGATCATACTACGTAATTCTCTG
Source organism: Enterococcus sp. HMSC072F02 (assembly GCF_001837725.1). NCBI lineage: Bacteria > Bacillati > Bacillota > Bacilli > Lactobacillales > Enterococcaceae > Enterococcus > Enterococcus sp. HMSC072F02. The sequence goes on along the minus strand of NZ_KV833928.1, from coordinate 49,650 downwards.
CTTCGGTGGACTTTTTCTTCTTTCGTTAATTGAAAAGCCTCAAAGATCTGCAAAATGATCTGGTTCGTTTCATGGATTCCCTCTAATAAAACTGCTTCATTGGTGTGGGGCACACTGATCAGCAACTCATACACTGCTTGATTCGAAAAAGCAAAGGATCGATAAGTTTCTGCATAGATCTGCAGTGCTTCCTGACCACTTTTCCCCACAAGAGCCCGACGCAGCTGGTCATTAAGTTCCTGCAGAAGTTTTGCTGTTAACGCTGTTTTGACATCACGAATATTTTTGAAATGGTTATACAGCGAGGGAGCCTTGATATCCAAGCGTTTTGCTAAATGCTGAAAGGTTATTTGCTGAACATCCATCTCTTCTGCTAGTTCTCGAAAGCAGTCGATGATTTTCTCTTGAGACAGATTTCTTTTTTTCATTTCCATGTTTCCTCTCATAAAATAAATCCTTCACTCTTTCAGTTTACCACGAAAAAGAACGAGAAAAAAGAGACTTTCATTGATAAACTACATAATGTAGTTTATAATAAAGAGTTGTAGATGAAAATTTTCAGAAAGAAGGAGTCTAATTGGCTGCAAGAATAAAGGAAAAATTATTTAAGAAAAGAGAAACTTGGGAACAGAACTTGTTTGTCTTATGGTTTGGAACATTTATGGCTGGTATCGGATTTAGTTTAGTCATGCCTTTTATGTCACTTTACATAGATACGTTAGGTAATTATAGTACGGCACAATTGAACTTTTGGAGCGGATTGACTTTTTCATCTACTTTCTTAGTGACTACGCTGATCTCTCCTTGGTGGGGGAAATTAGCCGACCAAAAAGGAAGAAAATTGATGCTGTTGCGTGCTTCATTAGGAATGGCAATCGTCATTTCTTTGATGGGCTGCGTGACTAGTGTGTATCAATTAGTCGCATTGCGTCTGCTTCAAGGGATTTTTTCTGGTTATATCAGTAATGCCACTGCCCTTGTCGCAACTGGGACGCCAAAAGAAAAAAGTGGTCAAGTTCTTGGGACCTTAGCAACTGGTTCTGTTACAGGAACATTACTTGGACCGCTTCTTGGCGGGATCTCTGCTTCAGCGTTTGGCTATCGCCCTACCTTTTTCATTACAGGGATCATCTTATTTTTCGTCTTCTTGTTGAGTCTGTTTTTCGTCCATGAAAAATTTGTCCCAGTGAAAAAAGAAAACATGGTTTCTGCCAAACAGATTTTCAAAGACTTGAAATATCCACACGTCGTCATCGGTATGTTCGTCACAACGATGATCATCCAAGCATCCAACAATTCCATCAGTCCAATCATCAGTCTGTACATTCGTCAATTGCTGCATGGACATGGGAATGTTACATTGATCAGCGGAATCATCGCTTCGATACCTGGAATTGCTACTTTGATAGCCGCTCCAAGATTTGGTCGCTTAGGTGACAAGATTGGGAGTGAAAGAATACTTGCGATTGGTTTGGGTTTTGCGATTTTGGTTTATATCCCAATGGCATTCGTCACGAATGTTTGGCAATTAGCTGCCTTACGTTTTTTGATTGGTATCTCTGATGCTTGTCTGCTCCCTGCTGTCCAAGCATTGATCACAAAATATTCGCCTCATCAAGCTGCTGGACGGATCTTCAGTTATAACCAATCTTTCCAAGCAACTGGTAACGTAGTAGGACCTATGATTGGCTCCAGTGTTTCCAGTGCATTTGGTTATCGTGGCGTCTTTCTTTCGACTTCTCTTCTTGTTTTAGTCAACTTCTTGCTTGTACGACACAATACACAAGAGATCCATCAGCAAGAAACTGCAGAAGAAAAAGCTTCAGGAGTCTCCATATCTTCAGGGCACTCTCCTTCTCATAGACAATAAGCGTAAATGAAAAACACTGCTTGAACAGTTGTCACAGACTGTCCTTGCAGTGTTTTTGTTTAGGCCTGTTTTTTCAAGAATTCAGATAAAAGGGATAATCCCTTTTCCAAGGTTTCTTTTTTACAACAGTAACCTAGTCGGGCATGCTTCGGTAAATCAAAGGCACTTCCTGGTACTAATAGTACTCCTGTTTCTTCTAATAAATTGATACAAAATGTCTGATCATCTTCTTCGATGGTTAATTTGATGAAAGAAGTAGAGACGTAATTGGGAGCGACGAGTTCAACTTTCGGTTCATTTGCTACCCACTGTTTTAAAATCGCAAGGTTCTCAGTAATGATCTTTTGGTTTCGCTCCAAGATTTTTTCTTTGTTCTTCAATGCATGTACAGCAAGATCATCTGACAGGACTCCGCCGCAAATCATCGTGTAGTCTCGATATTTTCGAAAAACCTCTGCCAACTCAGGTCCAGTAGCTGTCCAGCCAATACGGATACCTGGAATGGAGTAGGTTTTGGATAGGGAATTGGTTGCTATACCTTTCTCATAGACATCTACGATCGACAAGAATTCACCTTTATCCGTTAAAGGCGCATATACTTCATCTATCAATACATATGCATCTACTGTACGAGCAATTTCTGCGATTTTTTCTAAAGTTTTCCGATCTAGCAATGTGCCTGTAGGATTGTTTGCACTATTCAAACAGATGATTTTTGTTTCAGGTTTGACTAAGGCTTCTAGCTGTTCTAAATCAAACTGCCAATCTTCTTCCTTCAAATGAACAAAGTCAACAGTGGCACCTAAAGATTTAGGGATGTCATATAGTTGCTGATAAGTGGGAAGCATCGAAACAACATGGTCTCCTGCTTCCACTAACGCGTATAGAGCTAAAAGATTAGCACCAGTCGCTCCGTTCGTTTGTAAGATGTTTTCTGGATCGACGGTTTGATAAAGCGAAGCGACTTCTTGTTTGAACGCATCTGATCCTTCGATCCAGCCATAGTCCAATGGTTCATTTTTGCGTTTTTCGAAAAATTCACTTACGTTGGTCCCGTCTAAGCCAACGAGTTCGTCTAATGTCAATGCTTCGATCGAACTTTGTGCAATATCATATACCGCTTTCTTCTCCCATTTATTTAGCCATTCTTCCACACCGAAATTTGCGATTTCCATGTTTCTTTCCCCCTTATATCTTGATCCAGCCTACAGTAAGCAACCCGATTGAAAGCAGTGCGGCCACACAAATCAGCCCAATCATTACTTTTTCTTTTCCCGTGATTTGATGGTTGGTTTCCCGACAAGCGATCCAGTAGAAGCAAAAACCAGGAAGATAGGCAATACTACATAAAAGGACATAAGAAAATCCTGCTAAAGTGATTCCCATCAATTCAAAAACTACAGCAATCCCACCGATCACTACTTGTTTTTTGATTCCTTCTTTTAAAGAAAACTGGACTTGATAGATTCCGACAAGCAGATAACAAATCAAGATTGCCGCTGTACATAAAGAATAGGCAAATTGATAGGCATAATCAGTAACTAAGAAAGTCAATAAGAATAGATTAGTCAAGATGGCAGTAACAACTAACGAATAAGTTGGGGCATTTTTTTTATTCGTTTTTCCCCAAGCTTTCGGCAACAGACCGTCTCGAGCCATCAACATCGTTGTTTCTGCTGGGAGCATCGTCCAAGACAACCAAGAACCGATGATCGAAATGATCAAGCCGATATTGATCAGTGCCGCTCCCCAATTTCCCACGATTCCTTTTAAAATATTTGCCATAGCAGGTTGTGAAATAGTTGCTAACTCTTCTTGAGATAAGACACCGTATGGCAAGATCGAAGCAAGGATATAGATAAATAATAAACAAAGCAGCCCCATGATGGATGCTTGCTGGGCTTCTGAACGTTTCTTCGCGCGGTTAGCTAAAACACTTGCACCTTCGATCCCTACAAAGACCCACATCATGACCATCAAACAACCTTTGATCTGCAACCAGATCGTTCCTTGCTGTCCTAATCCGTTCACTAGATTATCAGATACGTTGCCCCAAAAATTAGTAGTGAATATATTCACTTTAAATGCGATAAATACAAATATTAAAAATAGGAATAATGGCACTAATTTACAAATCGTCACGATCGTATTGATTACGCTCGCTCCTTCGATCCCATTGTTTACTAATAAAGTCAGACCCCAAATAAAAAGACTTGCGAATAAAATAGAAGGAACATTTTGTCCCCCTTTGAATATCGGAAAAAATTCTCCCATGGCACTCATTAGCATCGTCGCAAAAGCAACATTTCCTAGCCACGCAGACAACCAATAGCCCCAGCCACTAATGAAGCCACCTAACTTACCAAATGAAGCTTCTGCATACCCAAAAATCCCGCCATCCAGATCTGGACGTTTTTCTCCTAAATGGTTCAGCGATAATACCAAAGCTAAAATACCAATCCCGACGATTATCCATGAAAGGATTGCTGGTCCAGGGGCGGCAGAACTAGCCAGATCACTCGTGATTCCAAACACACCGCTTCCGATTGACGAACTGACAACGAGAGCAACCAGACCCCACTTACTAATACCTGTCGATTTCTTTTCCATTTCCATCACCTTCACTTATAAAATTGAACAAACCACCTGCAAAATATTTCCTTTATTTTGCATCTGCTCTTGCTTACCAAAAGCAACTTTATTCATATTATTGGATATTATGGACTGTTTCCACTAAAATTACAAGCGTAAAATGAATAAAAATTAATTTTATTGCAAAAAAACAGCTATGCTGTCCAAAAGAAAAGGTGTTTCTTTTGTTAGCCATAGCTGTTTTGATTCATTTCATATCGCTTAAACGTATTGTAAAACTTTTGTTTCTTGGTATGCGTGGTCGATCAAACCGCCACCTAGACATTCCATTCCGTCATAAAATACAACTGCTTGTCCAGGAGTGATGGCACGTACAGGTTCGTCGAATACGACTTCTGCACGGTTATCATCCAATAAGCGAACTGTCACAGGAACATCTTGTTGACGGTAACGGAATTTCGCTGTGCACTTGAATTCTTTTGGCATTGGTTCATTCGTCGTAAAGTGGATTTCACTTGCATCCAAGCTTGTGGCGTACAGTGCAGGATGGTGGAACCCTTGACCCACGTATAATGTGTTCGTCGCTAAATCTTTCCCTACGACAAACCAAGGTTCTTGCGAATCTCCTCCGCCACCGATTCCTAGGCCTTGACGTTGACCGATCGTATAGTACATCAAACCAGCATGTTGCCCTTTGACTTCACCGTCAAGAGTGACCATATTGCCTTTTTTCGCTGGTAGATAGTTGCTCAAAAATTGTTTGAAGTTCTTTTCACCAATAAAGCAGATTCCTGTTGAATCTTTTTTCTTAGCAGTCGCAAGGCCTGCGCGTTCAGCAATTGCCCGCACTTCTGATTTTTCCATACCGCCTAGAGGGAACATCGTTTTTGAAAGCTGTTCTTGTGATAATTGACTAAGGAAGTAAGTTTGATCTTTATTGTTGTCTACTCCGCGAAGCATATGGACCACACCGTTTTCATCGCGAGTGACTTGCGCATAATGTCCAGTAGCTACATAATCAGCACCAAGATCCATTGCATAGTCCAAGAATGCTTTGAATTTGATTTCTTTGTTACACATCACGTCTGGGTTAGGTGTACGTCCTGCGCGGTATTCGGCTAGGAAATATTCAAATACACGGTCCCAATATTCTTTTTCGAAATTCACAGAATAATAAGGAATCCCGATTTGAGCAGCTACTTTCGCTACATCCTTATAATCTTCCGTGGCCGTACATACGCCGTTTCCGTCCGTATCATCCCAATTTTTCATGAAGATCCCGATCACGTCGTATCCTTGTTCCTTTAATAAAAGTGCTGTTACAGATGAGTCGACACCGCCGCTCATCCCTACGACAACGCGTGTTTGGCTGTTGTCTGTCATGATATCACCATCATTTCAATTAGATTCTGAAACATCTACGAGTTGAAGGTCGCAACTTTTCAGTATTTTACATTATACGTCATATTTCTGAAAATTTCATCCCTTAATTATCAGCGTTCGAATACATAACCTATCATAGGGAAAAAACAGCGCTATCTTCATACTCCAGTGATTCTCATGATCAAAAGAGGAACGGCAGTT
>NZ_KV833928.1:40552-43504 GCF_001837725.1 Enterococcus sp. HMSC072F02 | reverse complement strand
GAGAAATAGAGACCCATCAAGCCGGAAATCATTATGAAAAGCAACAAAGCGATGATTGCCCACATCCTGTCGGTATTTAAATAGAAAGCCAATAGATAATGGATCCAAATAAGTAAACTGATCGATATCAACATCGGTAGACCTAGACCGAACAAAAAAAATGCTTTTTCTTTCTGTTTATATTCTAATATTTCTACTAAACCAATATACAACACACATCCTAGCAACAAATCCAACCTAGATAAACTTAACCACCCAATGATGTAAAACAGCCCTAATCCGCAAATCAAAAGAAAATGAAGAGCAATCACTAGCCATTTTACTTTTATGGAATCCATTCTTCTTGTAAAAGCTAGACTGATACCACTTAAAATCCAACATGAATACTGAATGATCAGAAACCCTATCACTTCATGACGAATATACAAATGACTGCTGAGCAAAATCATACAGAAGACTAACAGAACCACCGATACCCGCTTACTTTTCTTACTTTCTATTGATAACATCCAACTCTCTCCTTTTTAATTGACCCATACATCGCCTTCCTCATGCCCCAATGATTCTCATGATCAAAAGAGGAACGGCAGTTTCGATTCATAAGAAAAACAAAAGAACAATATTGTAATAAGTAGCAAATAGATAATTCATCCCTAATAGCAGCCACTTTATTCGATTATCTTCAAGTTTTGTAGAGAAATAGAGACCCATCAAGCCGGAAATCATCATGAAAAGCAACAAAGGGATAACAAGCCAAGATTTAATAGTATTTGAATGGAAAGCCAACAAGTAATGGATTCCAATAAGCGAACTGATCGATATTAGCATCGGTAGACCTAGACCGAACAGATAGAATGTTTTTTTCTTTTTTTGATAGTCTAATGTTACGACTGCTCCAAAATACAACACACATACTAACAACAACTCCCACCTAGGTAAACTTATCCACCCGATGATCCACCCAATGATGTAAACAAGCCCTACTCCGCAAGTCAAAAGAAAATGAAGAGCAATCACTAGCCATTTTACTTTTATGGAATCCATTCTTCTTGTAAAAGCTAGACTGATACCACTTAAAATCCAACATGAATACTGAATGATCAGAAACCCTATCACTTCATGACGAATATACAAATGACTGCTGAGCAAAATCATACAGAAGACTAACAGAACCACCGATACCCTCTTACTTTTCTTACTTTCTATTGATAACATTCAACTCGCTCCTTTTTAATTGTTTGCTTCGTTGCTGACTTCAAAAAGTTTGAAACAAAATAAATAGAAATTGGAAAACATTAAAATATGTAGCAAATAGATAATTGATAACTAACAACATCCATCTTACCTTCGCAGATTTGATCTTTGTCGAAAAATAAAGACCTGCTAAGCCGGGGAAGGATATGAAAATCATTAAAGCTGCACTTTGAAGACTATTTCCATAATAGAAATGAGCCACCCCTAGACACCAGCCAGACAGTAACATAGATATACATAACCCGACCAAATTGATAGTTAGTTTCATTTTTTCTCCTTTTGTTTTTAATCCTCTTTTTCTTACAACAGAAACGTTCCGCCATTTTTTACCAACCAAAAATGATCCAGTTAAAGATACATATCAAATTCGATACTATAACAATCGCTTTTAAACATTTAGAATTGATTTTTGTTGAAAAAACCAGGCTTAACCCACCAAATAACCAAATACAAAACATTATTCGTATACGAGTCCCATCGTCGTTATAATTTATTGAAGGGAAAAAAATAGTCAAAGCTATACAAAGCACTAGCAGACTTATTGAAATGATTGTACACGTCTTACTTTTTAATGGTAACATTCACAAATCTCCTTTCCGATTGATACATGGCTATCTTAATAAATGACCATAAAATTGCATCATAGTAAGATGGGTAGCTATTAGATAATTTAGTATTATCAGGAACCATCTCATTCTTACAGACTTGACTTTTGTAGAAAAATATAGTCCTGTTAATCCTGGAAAAATCATCATAAGTAACATATATACTCCTTGAGGGCTATTTCCGTAATAGAAATGAGCTATCCCGAGACACCAGCCAGACAGTAACATAGATACACATAAACCGATCAAATTGACATCTAATTTCATTTATTTCCCCTCATTTTCGTTTTTTATTGAAACAACAAACTAAAACAGAACAATTTACATAGCATAAATCACCCAACTATAAATACCAATCAAATCAAGTAGGATAACTAGCATTTTTAACCTTTTAGAATTGATTTTTGTCGAAAAAACCAAACTCAAACCACCAGTGCTCCAACAACAAAATATTATGGACACTAAAAACTGAAGATTATTTTCTATAGAAGGATGAAAATAAAAACTAGCTGAAATGAAACAAATTGACAACAAGCTTATTGAAATGATCGTACACGTCTTACTTTTTAGTGGTAACATCCACACATCTCCTTTTCATCAAAGTATTCATACATGTCGTTTTTTATCAAATTGCTTATACAAGATTTATTTTGCTCAAAGAATAAAGACTTAATATCTCACATTAAAACTCTATTTTAGAGACTATTTATATAGTAAGAATAGATACCAATGAAACAACTAAGTGACAAAAATATAGCTATATACAAACCGATTCTATTTAACTTTATTTTCTTCTCTTCTCGTGATTTTAAACATCTTTTCCTCACAACAGAAAGGTTCTATCGTTTTTCATCAATCAAAAATGATCCAACCAAAAATACATATCAAATTTAATAAAATGACACATGCTTTTAAGCACTTAGAATTGATTTTTGACGAAAAAACAAGGCTTATCCCACCAAATAACCAATTACAAAACATTATTGATACAAGAATTGTATAGTTTCCATATTTTGTCGAAGGATAAAAACTAGTCATGATGATGCAAAGCACTAGCAAAATTATTGAAATGATCGTACACGTCTTACTTTTT